>JBDTNW010000070.1:0-6896 GCA_039933575.1 Pseudolysinimonas sp.
ACGCGCTGCGCGTCCCGGTCATCTCTGGTTCGATCACCGACCTCACGGTGACGGCGTCCAAGCCGGTCACGGTCGAGTCGGTCAACGCCGCCTACAAGAAGGCTGCGGAGGGCTCGCTCAAAGGCATCCTGAAGTACACCGAAGACGAGATCGTGTCGAGCGACATCGTGGGCGACCCGCACTCGTCGATCTTCGACTCCAAGCTCACCAAGGTGATCGGTGACCAGGTCAAGGTTGCGTCGTGGTACGACAACGAGTGGGGCTACTCAAACCGACTCGTCGACATCACCGAGTACGTCGGCGCCCGGCTCTGAATCAACTCACGCCCCGCACGTCATGACACTTCGCACGATTGAGTCGCTGGGCTCGCCGCTGGGCAAGCGCATCCTGGTGCGCTGCGACCTCAACGTTCCACTCGACAACGGGAAAATCACCGACGACGGCCGTATTCGCGCATCGGTTCGCACCCTTCGGGAGCTGCTCGACGGCGGTGCGGGTCTGATCGTGATGTCACACCTCGGTCGCCCCGACGGTTTGCCCGACCCGAGGTACAGCCTCGCCCCCGTTGCGGTGCGGATGTCGGAACTGTTGGGCGTCGCGGTGCGGTTTGCCGACGATACCGTTGGCGACTCGGCGAAGTCCGCGGTGAAGGACCTTGAGAATGGCGGCGTCGTGCTGCTCGAGAACCTGCGCTTCGACGACGCCGAGACCTCGAAAGACCATGGCGACCGCAAAGCCTTCGCCGAGAAGCTCGCCGCGTTTGGCGACTCCTACGTCGGTGACGGATTCGGGGTCGTGCACCGTAAGCAGGCGAGTGTTGTCGAGTTGGCCGAACTGTTGCCCAGCGCCGCCGGGCGCTTGATCGAGACAGAACTCGGCGTGCTCGAACGGCTCACCGAGCATCCGGTCCGCCCCTACACGGTCGTTCTTGGTGGATCGAAGGTCTCCGACAAACTTGCCGTGATCGACGCCCTACTGCCGAAGGTTGACAACATCCTGGTCGGCGGTGGGATGTTGTTCACCTTCCTGGCCGCACTTGGGCACCCTGTCGGCAAGAGCATTCTTGAGAAGGACCAGATCGACACCGTCACCGGCTACCTGGCCGATGCGCGGAAGCGGGGCGTCAAGATCGTGCTCCCGACGGATGTCGTGGTCGCCGAGAAGTTTTCCGCCGATGCGCGGCACGAAGTGACTCCCGCGGATGGCATTGAGAACACCCCCTTCGGTGAGAATGGTCTGGGGCTCGACATCGGCCCCGAGACTGCGGCGGCATTCGCCGAGATCATCCGCAGCTCGCGCACCGTCTTCTGGAACGGTCCGATGGGGGTCTTCGAACTCGCTCCATTTGCGGCGGGCACGCGCGCTGTCGCCCAAGCCCTCACCGAGGTCGACGGACTTGGGGTGGTGGGCGGAGGCGATTCCGCTGCGGCTGTTCGTCAGCTCGGGTTCACTGACGACCAATTCGGTCACATCTCGACGGGTGGTGGCGCGAGCTTGGAATTCTTGGAGGGCAAGAAGTTGCCCGGTCTAGAGGTTTTGGGATGGTGACTCTGTGTCGATGAAAGCTCGCACCCCGTTCATCGCAGGCAACTGGAAGATGAACCTCGACCATCTGCAGTCAATCGCCTTCGTGCAGAAACTCGCGTGGACGCTGTCCGACGCGCGGCATGACTTTGCGACGGCAGAGGTAGCGGTCTTCCCGCCCTTTACTGACCTGCGAAGCGTGCAGACTCTCGTGAACGCCGACGACCTGCCGATTGCCTACGGCGGTCAAGACATCTCGGAGCACGACAACGGTGCCTACACCGGTGAGATCTCGGGCGCGTTCCTGAAGGCCCTCGACACTAAGTACGTCGTGATCGGTCATTCGGAACGGCGGCAGTACCACGGCGAAACCGACGAGCAGATCGCCGGCAAGGTCGCGGCGGCTCACCGCCACGGCATCATCCCCGTGATCTGCGTCGGCGAAACGGCCGAAGATCTTGAGACGCATGGCCCCAGTGCTGTTCCCGTCGCACAACTGCGTGTCGCGCTTGGCGGAGCTTCGAAGGGGAGGGACATCGTCGTGGCCTACGAACCCGTCTGGGCGATTGGGTCGGGTCAAGCCGCGACGACCGATCAGGCTCAGCAGGTCTGCGCCGCCCTTCGCGTGGTGATCGCCGACCTGTTGGGCGACGACGTCGCGCAGGCCACTCGCATCCTCTACGGCGGGAGTGTGAAGTCGAGCAACATTGCCGGCTTCATGCGTGAACCCGACATCGACGGCGCACTGGTCGGCGGCGCGAGTTTGCAACTCGAGGAGTTCGCCAGCATCGTGCGCTTCCAGAAGCACGTCGGCACATAAGATAGGCAAGTTATGTTCGTACTTCAGACCATCGTGCAGATCCTGCTCGGCATCACGAGCCTGCTGCTGACCCTGCTGATCCTGCTGCACCGCGGACGCGGCGGTGGCCTCTCCGACATGTTCGGCGGCGGCACCACGTCGAACCTGGGTGCCTCAGGAGTCGCGGAGCGCAACCTCAACCGAATCACGGTGATCTTGGCGCTGCTGTGGGTTTCCAGCATCATCGTGCTCGGCCTGATCATCAAGTTCCAGTAGTCGGAGGACGTTCGTGGCATCTGGTGGTAGCGCGATCCGTGGTTCACGCGTCGGTTCAGGCCCAATGGGGGAGCAGGATCGCGGCTACCACGCCGAACGTATTTCGGTGTCGTACTGGGACGCTGCCGGCAACGAGACCGTGCGGTTCTTCGCCGCGAATCTTCCCGACGACGAAATTCCGGTAACGATCGACAGTCCGCAGACGGGTCTTCCCGCCGGTCGCGACAAAGAGAACCCGCCGCAGCTTGCCAAGAGCGAGCCGTACAAGACCCACCTCGCCTACGTGAAAGAGCGTCGATCCGACGACGAGGCGGCGCAGTTGCTCGACGAGGCGCTCGAACAGCTACGAACTCGCCGCGGTGGCGCGGGCGTCTAAGGACGGTGGAGCCACGCGGGTCGTGAGCCTCCGACCTAGCGGAGCGTTCGGTCTACGTTTCCGCGGAGCGACGCTTCGACCTGCTTGGCCAGATCGCCGAGGAGCGATCCGTCCGCTGGGGTGAGGTTCCGTGGGACGCCATCGACGATGCACAGTGCGCCGACGCGCTGGCCGTTTGACGCCTCGAGCGGGAACCCCGCGAAGAAGCGCATTCCGACTTCGGGCGCCGACATCCACGATCGACCCGCGAAGCGCTCATCATCCCGGAGATCGGGGATCACCAGGATCTTGCCATTGTGCAGGGTCGCCGACCCGAGTCCGTCGCCTCGTGGTCCGCTCAACGGATTCGCGCCTGCCGAAGCGATGTTCCATTGCCGCTCATGGTCAACGAACAAGATCGATGCGTCATCGACGCCGAAGACGTTTCGCGCTGTGCCTGCAATGCGGGCGAGCTGATCCTCGGTGGTCGAGTCGAGATTTGCCAGCTCATCTAGGGCGCGTTCGGTCGCCTCCTGATCAACCGTGGCCAGAGGTCGCGGACTGGCGAGTTGGCTGTCTAAGACCTCGGCGATCGCCGGCGCGAGCAGTTCCGCCCACCCCCGATAGATGCCGAGCTGGGTTCCGGTCAGATCACTGATCAACGGGGAGAAGCCCAGTACGCTCACGTTCGTCTGGGTCGCACAGGCTGCGCGGAGTTCTTCGTTCAGGCGCTGGCCATGCCGACTGACTAACCCTGCGAATACCCGCGGCACGCGCATAATCGACGGGATGTCGGGAATCGCAACCATCAGCACCGGAAGGCTCGAAGCCTCGTGGGTGACCCAAGTCAGCAATTCATCGATGCGAGCGCGAAATTCTCGCTGAGGCATCAAGCGCAAGACATCCTCGCCGCCGATCGTCACAACTAGGGCATCCAAGCGCGATAGGTCGATTGATTTGACGGCCTCGAGGCAACCGCTAACGCGCATTCCGATCCGCGCAAGGGTCTCCACGTCGGCACCCCGACCGGTGCGGGCAGAGATGAGGCGCGCCAGTTGACCGCCCAGCGCAAGGTCGTTGACGTGCACGCCGTAGCCCACTGCAACCCCCGAGCCCACGAGAGCGATGCGGTCGGCGTTGACGCCCGGAGAATGGGCGTTGGTCGTGCCACGTGGTGTCTCAAGCGACCGCCATGACGCCGAGGACCAGTTAAACCATTGGCCGAGGATTGGGGCGACAATCGTGTGGATGAGTTTGAGCATCACGTGCCGCCTTGGGCCGCTCGGGCGCGGTGCGCGCAACCATACGCCCCGCACCTGGCAATTGCAGCTCTAGGTGTTGAAATCTGCACGGGAATCGAATCGCGAATCCGCAGTGTTGCGAGGGCGAAGCGGTTAGCCCGCGTCCTGTGAAGTCCAGTATCGACCGCCGTCAATCAAACCCTCGGGTACTTCCGCGGCCGCCGCGCTGTCGACGAAGAACACCGTGCGTTTGCGACCGTGAACCCCGGCCACTGGCACTGACGCGACGTTTGCGTTCGCCAGAGCAAGGCCCAGTGCTCCCGCCTTGTCGGAACCCGCAAGAACCAGCCAGACCCGCTCTGATGCATTGATGACCGGAAGGGTGAGCGACAGTCGCGCCGGTGGAGGTTTCGGAGAGTTCGGTTCAGCCACCACGGTGCGCAGCGTTTCGAGGACTGTCGGATGGTTGGGGAACAGCGAAGCGACGTGGCCGTCAGGCCCGACGCCGAGGAAGGTGATGTCGAAGGTGACGTCACCGAGCTCTGCGGCGTACGCATCAGCGGCGGCGTCAAGGGTCGCCTGATCGCCCACAGCCGGGAACGGGTGCACGTTGTCGACAGGCACCGGGATGTGGTCGAGAAGCGCGCTGCGGGCTTGAGTCTCGTTGCGGTCGGGGTCGCCGCGGGGGAGGTACCGTTCATCGCCCCACCAGAAGACCACGCGGCTCCAGTCGATGCCGTCCCGGGCCTGGTTGGTGGCGATGGCAGCGAGCACAGCGATGCCGGTCGTTCCGCCGGTCAGGCAGACGTTGACGGTGTCACGGTCATCCAGCAGGTCGATGACCTTGGTCAGAAACCGCGCCGCAACACTGGCCGCCAGGGATGCCGGATCGGGATGTACAAGCACCCGTCGTTCGTTCGTCATTTCGCATGACCCCCCGCGCGGACAACCTTCCCGAACAGTTCGTCGGGGTCGAGGCGACGCAATTCTTCGGCGAGACAGTCGCGAAGGCTTCGGCGGGGGAGTGCAATCTCATGCACCGGTTGTCCCGGCTGAGTCAGTTTCGCAACGCCCGAGAAATCGCGGCTCAATTCGATCGTGCCCGAAGCGCGTTCAAGGCGCACAGCGTGGATGCCGTTGGGTCCGTCCCCGGGCTCGAGCATTTTCAACTCGACAGGAACCTGCAATTGCAACCGCAACCAGGCAGCGAGCAGCTCTGTTGACGGGGAATCCGACGAGCCGGTGACAGCTGCGGACGTCACAGGCTCGTACGGAGGCTGATCGAGGGCGGCGGCGAGTTGCGCGCGCCAGAGTGTGAGCCGCGTCCACGCGAAATCCGTGTCGCCCGGCCGATAGTGTTCGCCGCGCAGGCGGAGTGCCGTGACGGGATCGTCCGCAGCGGCCGCGTCGGTGATCCGGCGCTGAGCGATTCCGCCGAGCTCGGAAGCGCCAGGATCGGTCGGCGCCTCACCCGGCCACCAGACGACGACCGGTGCGTCCGAGAGCAGCAGTCCGGTGACCAGACTCTCCTGGTCGGAGCAGGTGTCGCCGGCGGCACGCAACACGATCACGTCGCTCGCTCCGGCGTCGCCGCCGACTCGGATCTGTGCATCCAACCGGGTGGGCGCCGAGGGTGCGGTGCTGAGCACGATCACGCGCATCGGGTGCTCACGTGACGCCTCGTTGGCGGCCTCGATGGCATCCTCATCGGTGCCGTCACCAACAATCACCAGAGTCAGCACGCGCCCGAGAGCAACCGCGCCGCCCTCTTCGCGCAGTTTCACGAGCGCCTTGGAGATGGCGCTCGTGGTGGTGTCGGGTAGTTCGACGATCACGGGCGCGCTCCGTTCATTCGTGCGGCGACTCTGTTCATCAATGCTCCGCTCACGGGCGCCTCCAGGTGCGACCGTCCCGCGCCAGGAGTTCGTCGGCCGAAGCCGGACCCCAGGTGCCGGGACGGTACTGCTCAAGCGGACCGTCGAGGCTCGCCCAGTACTCCTCGATCGGGTCGAGGATCTTCCACGACAGCTCGACCTCTTCGTGGCGGGGAAAGAGTGGTGGATCGCCCAACAGCACGTCGAGGATGAGCCGCTCGTACGCCTCAGGGCTGGCTTCGGTGAACGCGTGGCCGTAGCCGAAGTCCATGGTGACGTCGCGCACCTGCATCCCGGCGCCCGGCACTTTCGACCCGAATCGGATCGTCACACCCTCGTCGGGCTGCACGCGGATCACGAGAGCGTTTTCCCCGAGGGCCGAAGTCTGCGCTTCAGCGAACAGGTACTGGGGGGCGCGCTTGAAGACGACCGCGATCTCGGTGACCCGTCGTCCCAGGCGCTTGCCGGCACGCAGGTAGAACGGCACCCCCGACCAGCGGCGAGTGTTCACGTCGAGGCGCACGGCGGCAAACGTTTCGGTCTGCGAGGTCGCGCTCATCCCGTCTTCTTCGAGGAAGCCGAGAACTTTCTCACCGCCCTGCCAGCCACCGGAATACTGCCCGCGCGCGGTGACCGTCGAGAGGTCAGCGGGCAAATGCACCGCGCTGAGCGCCTTTTCCTTCTCGGCGCGCAGGTCAGCAGCGGCGAACGAGACGGGCTCTTCCATCGCGGTGAGCGCGAACAATTGCAAAAGGTGGTTCTGGATGACGTCGCGCGCCGCACCGATGCCGTCGTAATAGCCGGCACGACCGCCGACACCGATGTCT
>JBDTNW010000071.1:0-6873 GCA_039933575.1 Pseudolysinimonas sp.
TCGCCGGTCGGGTTAGTCTCCATCTTGTTGTCCACTGGGTCCACCTTTCGACGGCTGGCGACCGCGTCATGACTTCTGCCTCCGACCGTACGCCCCTGAGCGGCACCCCGGACCCGTCGCTGTCACTCTGCATTGCGGGTGTGTGCGTCGCCGAGCGCGGCGCGGACGTGCGCTCGCAGCTCGGGGAGCACATCGGCGACGAACCACGGGTTATTAGCCGGCCATCGGAAGTTCAGGGGCGATGGGTGCACGAGCGGGAACTGCTGCGGGACGAATCGCCGATAGTTGCGCACTGTGTCGGTCAGCGTGGCGGTCCGTGCCGATGTTAAATAGTGGACCTGCGCGTACCGGCCGATTAGAAGGGTCAACTGGATGTCGGGCATGAGTGCGAGCAGCTGCGGATGCCACCGTTCGGCAAACCCTTTGCGAGGTGGCAGATCTCCGCTGCGTCCTGTCCCCGGGTAGTAAAAATCCATCGGGAGTATGGAGAACAGGACCGGGTTCCTGAACTGTTCCGCCGCCACCCCCAGCCACTGGATCAGGTTCTTCCCGCTTCCGTCATCCCACGGAACACCGCTCGTCTGTGCCTTTCGACCAGGCGCTTGCCCGATCACCGCGATTCTGGCTCTCGCGGACGCCGTATACACGGGCTGCCAACCCTGCTGCCGCATGGCGGAGTTGCTGGGGTCGTCGACGAGGGATTCCCTGATCGCGTCGAATTCGTCGATCCCGTTCAACGGAGGTGAGCAGGTTGGATCTCTGCCACGTTAACGCGGCCTTCGCGGAATGGGACACCCTCAGCTTCGAGCAGGGCGAGAGCTCCTCCCGCGTGACACGTCGCGGGCGTTCCGTCGGCATATATGACCCGCCACCAGGGCACCGCGTCGTCAAGCAGTGAGACCGCGCGCCCCGCCTGACGCGGGCTGATCCCCAGTGCGTGCCCGATCTCGCCGTAGGCCATCACGCTACCGGGCGGAATCGCGACCACGACGGTGCGAACTTCAGCGACGACGTTCATGCTCATTCTGCCTCTGCTTCTGGATAGGTGATGTGTCCATCGTGCACCCGCGCGAACGAATCCATCATCGCCTGCCGGGTCGAGGAGGCCGACATGATGTCGAATACCGCTACTCCCGCAACAATTAGCGCGTCGGTGATCAATCGCCGATGACAACGCCACGGCACGGCCTCGCTGCACATGATCGCCGGGACCGACTCGTTCGCCACACGCAGCAACTCCGAAAATCCGGAGGCGAACTGCTCGGTCCCCATGTAATCGGCGTAGTCACGGAAGGCTTCGACCCTCCAGGCGCCGTTCGGGCTCACCACACCCGCCCGGGTATGCCTGCGTCCGCCCAGATCCCGGATCCACTCGTATCCGATATCCGCCGGCAACGCCTCAACGATCGCGTTCTGGTTCCACTGCGGAAACTTCCGCGACGACGGGTACGAACGCACATCAACCAGCTTGGTTACCCCGTTCGAACGCAGCATTGCGAGTACGTCCTCGAACCCACGAGTGGAGTGACCGATCGTGAATACTCGCGGCGCGGCATGCTCGGGTGCCCGATCCTTCGTCATCGAGACCCCGTCACTCGATCTTCGTCAACACCTTCGCCTTGTGCATCGCGACGTGATCGGTCTTGTCGCTGGCGATCTCATACTGCGGTTCATCCTCCGCACAATGCCTCATATGGCCCTTGTACTCGACATCCCGGGTGTGAATCTTCGTGATCACACCCGTCACGAAACCCGCCTCGGAGTTCCAGCGCACACGATCACCAACTGCGAACCTCAACATGAGAGCCTCCTCACCCATACAATCACAGCCACCACTGCGCGCAGGTCGCGACTACTGGCGGTGGCGTTGCCGCTGCGTTCGCGGGGGACGTCCGGTGCCAAGCCCACGGCGGCGACCGGCCCCGCGGCGACGGCGTGCCGTCCGCGGCCAATCAGTGAGACACCTGGAGCAGGGTCGAGCACAAAGGGAACCTTCCTCGTTTCCTGGCCTAGCGTGGCTTCATGCATCACGAGAAAGCTCGCGTGGTCTTCTGGGACTTCGACGGAACCCTCGCCCGTCGTGACGGCCTCTGGTCCGCGACGCTGGAGAGCGCGGCACGCATCGTTGCTCCCGAGCTCGGAGTGACTGCAGCTGATCTTCGTCCAGAACTGACTGTCGGCTTCCCCTGGCACACTCCAGACCTCGTGGTCCCGCCTCGATCGGCCGACGAATGGTGGAACGCGCAACGACCGCTCTTTCTTCGCGCCTACGCTCGTGCCGGAGTCCGGACGAAGACCGCCGAGCTCGCCGTAGCGGAGATCCCGAGGGAGTACTACCGGCCCGCCGCGTGGGCCCTGGCGCATGATGCCATCCCAGCGCTCAAGATCACCGCTACGGCGGGTTACAGGAATGCAATCCTGAGCAACCACGCACCCGAGCTGCCAACCCTCGTCGAGCAGCTCGGACTCGGCCCATTCATCGATGGCACGATCACGAGCGCGGCCGTCGGCGCGGAGAAGCCCAACCCACGGATCTTCGCGTACGCACTCGAGCTCATGAACGCAGGAACCGACGTGTGGATGATCGGAGACAATCCGATCGCGGACATCGCCGGCGCCGAAGCCGCGGGCATCCAAGCAATTCTGGTCACCGAGAATACGACGATCCTTCAAGCAGCCACACACATCTCCGAAGCTGCGCGATAGTCGGACCGTTAGCGGGACGGCCAGCGGACACTTCCGAACCGTTTGTGGCGTCGCGGCCAAGCTGATCTGGCGGGTGCCCGTGTAGGTGTCCCGACATTGTGCGTGCTGAAGTGGCGTCTTGTGTGCGACGTGCTTGAGGCGACCGCGATGACATGCCAGCCTCCGCGCGATCGTGCGGGTCTTCCTCACGCCGCGATTCTCATACCTATGTGTCGTAACCCTTGTGCTTCAGTCGAGCAACACAGCGTTGGTTATGAGACACCTGGCGCAGGGTGACGAAACCAGAACACCTCACCGTTCCGAGAGCGGACGTCGCACCCGGTCTGATCTCATCGGTGTTTTGGTCATTGATCGTCAGGTTTGATTAACGATCACCGTCGTCGCGAATCAAAATCTTGACCGCTTCTGCGTCGACGGAAAAACGGACTTCGCCAGTCGACACATCCACGGACGCCAGTACCGGTACCCGGTGACCTGCGTTGATACGTTTTCCGGCTGAGATTTCGACCGGGAACACGCCATTGGCGAAGACACTCAAACCGTCGATCTGCGACTTTTCCATGCACGCATCGTTTCACTTGATGCTGTGAGACGCGATCATGAGATGCGATCGCGGGGTATATCGACGGCTCGGCGAGAGTGGTTAGAGCTGGGTCGAGGACGATCGCGCCGACGCTCAGAGATTGTTGTAAACCTCACGGCGGTGCGCGACTTCGACGAAGAGGATCAGAATCTGGTCGTCATCGATGTGGGTCAGAATCCGGTAGTCGCCGACTCGGTAGCGCCAAAATTCCTCGTTCACCAGCTTCTTGCCCAGCAAGCGCGGGGCGTCCAACCGTGCAAGTTTTTCTTCGAGGAAGACGCGAATGCGCCTGGCTACCGATGGATCAAGCTTTCTGACCTGCTTCGCCGCTGCGGGGGTGAGCTCGATCGCGTAGCTCACTCAGGCCAGACCACATTGGCAAGGTCGATGGCCTCATCGTTGGACTGAGTGAATTCCTCGAGAGCATCCTTAGCCAGGAGGTAGTCCTCGTTTTCGTCCAAGTACTGGGTCAGGGCCTCGGTCGCATAGAACGTTTTCGACCGACCGGTTCGTGCGGCCAGGTACTCCAAGCGGCGCGCGGTTTCCTCGTCAACGCGAACATTGATCTGTGGCAACGGACCCTCCTCGGGATGCTATACAAATATAGCGGAAGCGCGGAGTGCAAGGCTACGCGCGGCCGCCCGGCACACGTCACTGTCAGATTGCCGAGCGGGCGGCGCGTCCTCTGGGCGGAGGAGTCGTCGGGGGTTGGAGACTCATCCGGGTCAGTGCGGATCCGGCCGTCTGATCGACCGTCTCCGCACCCGTAGAGGTGCGCCGCCCGCTGGGAATCAGTGCGTCGTGACTGACGAGATGGTCACGGTCATTTGCGCAAGATGCTTCGTAGTCCCGCCAGAGAGGGGGACGATCCAGACGTCGACCTTATGCGTGCCGGGCAGGAGTCGCTCCAAGTGGATGTCGAATCCGTGCGAGTTGCCCACGCCGAGGGTCGACTTGAATTTGTCGCCGGCAGCGGTATTGGTCGACGACGCAGCGACTGTTGTGCTGTTCGCGGCGCCCGACACCCATGTGCCGTCGACGCTGATGCGCACCTGGACGGGAAGGGTGGCATTAGAGAGATCGAACGCCCACCCATCCACATGGATCCCCTTGTGCACGGCTCCCGCACCGTCGGCGTAGTTGTAGCCGCTTGCCGTGGCCACACCCTGGATTGTGGGTACGAAGCGAATGTAGTTGTCGGGCCGCGATGCTGAGCTCAGCGGGATCTTCAGCTTCGTGGTGCCGGAGTTGTAGTTGTCCGCGGTGACGATGATGTACGAAGAGGTCACCTTCTCGACGTACGCAACGTGCCCGGTGTCCCCGCCGTTCCACTGCGCGATCGAGCCGACGGTGGGCGTCTGACTGACCGATGTCGACGGGAACTTCGTGTCCCACTGGTTCGGGTTCGATGTCCACTCGGGAAACTTCACTCCCAGCATCATGAGCCGGAACTGGGCGTACGTCGTGCAATTGTGCCGCACGGTGCCGACCAACCTCCCATGTACCCAGTACTGCCCGGAAGCCCAGCCGGTAGGGTCTCCCGACCCCGATGTCTCTTGAGCCGACGTTCCGTTATAGCCTCCGCCAGCGCAGGCGAAGGCCGATGAGCTGCACAACGACGTCACGCCGTTCACGCCAGCCGCGGGAATCGAGTGAAGGGTGGAGGCGGGGCCGAGCGCAAGAGCCTGCGCAGGCTCACCGGTTCCAGCCACACCCCCCGCTGCAAGCAAGACGAGAAGCGCGAACGTCAGCAGACGCGCGCTGAACTTTCGGATCGAGAACATGGCGATTGGAACCTCATCTGTTGGTGGCGTTGCTCGCAAGCAGCGCAGTGGATGCCGCGCGTCGCCAGCCTCGCGTCCGCACGCCGCGTGAGGAAGTACGCAAAAGTGTCGACCCCCGCCGGAAAGCGGGTGTGCTGCACTATTCGGGCGGATTCCCCGGCAGACCCGAAAGGTCGAGCCGATCCTCCCGATGCCGCTGTGCCAGATCGTGCTTGGTGTACGCGGGTCGACCGACAGCCGCATACTTCTGCTTAACGCGGCCCAGATGGGTGCGAGCAGTTCCCGAGGCAATGCCAGCGCGTCGCGCGACCGCATCGAGCGTCATCCCGCTCGCGTAGTAACCCAGCACCTGTCGTTCTTTGGGTGTGAGCGATGGGCGGTCGATGCGGTGGTCACGGCTCAGGAGAAAGGCGAGTTCGGGGCTGAGCGAGAACTCGCCGTTGGCCACCTCGCGGATCGCGTGAGCGAGTGCCTCGAGGTCACGGTTCTTGGTGACGTACCCAGCTGCGCCCGCGTTCACGGTGGCAATGACGTGCTCGGGATCGGGGATTGTCGAGACGACAAGCACCCGAAAGCCGGCGGCAACTAGGCCGCGCACGTTCGTGGCCGGGTCTGAGTAGTCGCGCAAGTTGAGATCGAGCAGAACGACTGCCGCGTCGGGAACGTCGGCGAAGAGCTCATCGAGCGAGCCCGCCGAGCCCACCAACTCGAGGTCAGGCACGTTCGCGAACCACGCCCTCATCCCTTCGCGAAGCATGGCGTCGTCATCGACAACCGCGACGCGAATCACCGGGTAACCCGCTTTCGCTCGTCAGTAATGCCACGGGATGGCGCCGACGGTTCGGGCCATTCAATCTCGACCTCGGTCCCTTCGCCCTCCCAGCTGTGGATGCTCGCCCGACCCCCGGCAGCGCGAAGCCTCGCCCGAATCGACTGGTTGATTCCGAACCCGCCGTGACCCATGGATGCGCTGAAGCCCACACCACGATCGGCGACCGTCACGCGCACGGCGCCTCTCTGGTCGCCCGTGGCGGTGACCCACGCATCCACTGTCTTCGAGTGTTTGGAGACATTGTTGAGCGCCTCCCGCACAGCAAGCACGATGGCCTCCACAACTTCGGCGGGAAGGTCTTCGGGCAACGTGTCGAACTGTTGGCGCACCTCGAGTCCTAGCTCCGCATGCGCGCGTGATACCTCGGCCAAAGCGGTCGCGAGGTTCGTCGGCGTATCGTGCGCCATCCCGGCGATCAAGCCGCGCAGCAGATCCGCATCGTCGGCGCAACGCTTTTGCACTTCGGGCACGCGATGATCGAGGCCACCGCGAGCGATCGCGCTGAGCGTCGACAACACCGTGTCGTGCAGCAAGCCATACTGCCGCGTGCGTTCATCGAAGAGTCGACGCTGCGTGTCGCGCTCTAGGCGGAGGCCGAATTCATTTCGCGCCGCGACTTCGGCGGCATGGACAGATCGGCGCAGCGTCGCGGTCGCCAGGCCGGTCGCGATGGGCAGCAGCAAGATCACGGCCGTGTTACCGACGGACGCGGCGACCTCGTCAGGGGTGGTCAGGATGGGGGCGACTCCAACGAGGTAGGCGGCAGCGAGCACGGGGACGCAGACGAAAGCAGCCCGGCCCAGGTAGACCGCGGCCACGGCTCCCGCTCCAACGGCCGGCCCGACCGACCAGTTATCCCAGGAGGCCGCGTGACCAGCCAAGCTCTCCCTGCCAATGACGATCGCCGCCACCACGTAGAACGCGACATCGGTCGCCGCCCACGGCCAGGTGAGCCCGCGGCGGAGGTA
>JBDTNW010000072.1:0-6862 GCA_039933575.1 Pseudolysinimonas sp.
CGATGCCGATCGCAGCGGGCGGGATGCCGGGCCGCTCCCGCAGGCAGATCGCGATCGAGATATTGCCGAGGGTCATTTCTTGGTGGGTGAGCGCCCACCCGCGCGCAGCCTCGGTCGCGATCACGTCGCGCAGCCGGCCCGCGTCGGTGATCGTGTGACTGGTCTCGCGTTCCAACGGGTGTGAGAGGTACTCGTCGAGCCACTCGGCTGGTCTGGTGGAGAGAAGCGCGCGCCCGACCCCGGTCGGATGCAGCGGATGCCGCTCGCCGACCTGGCTCAGCGTCGGGATCGCGCGCTTGCCACTCGCCTTCGCGATGTACAGCACCTCGTGCCCGGTCAGCACCCCGAGATGCACGTTCTCGCCGGTGCGGTCGTACAGCTCAATGAGTTCGGGCAGCGCCGCCTCGCGCAACCTGCGCAGCACCGCCGACCGCTCGCCGAGTTCCCAGAGGCCAAGACCCATCACGATCGCGCCGTCGGGAGTGCGCTCGACCGCGCCGAGTCGGGTCAACTCGGCGGCGAGGCGATGAGTCGTCGAGAGGGGCAGGTCGGCAGCGCGGGCGAGGTCGGCCACGGTGATCGGTTCGCCGCCCGCGGGGAGTGCGCGCAGCATCCGGCCCGCCCGTTCGAGCAGCGAAACCCCAGGTTCTGATGAACGACCGGCCATCAGGAGGGCGGCGGGAGTCTGCGCAGCTCGTCGGCTAGGGACTCATCGTCGAGAAGCGGGGTCGCGAGTACTTCGACGGCTCGTGGAACGTCGCGCACCGACGTCGAACGCTGCCAGCGACCGTCCTCGAACCAGATGAGATCGCCGAGCGGCCAACTGGGCACGATCGGCGCGCGTGGCACCCAGGGCGGCGCCTCGGCGAAGAAGTCGAGTGGATGCCGTGGTGCCGGATCCGTCAGCTCACGATCGAATGCCGTCAGCACCGCCCGCGAGGGGTTGAACTGCACGAGATCCATGCGGCTGCCCGCGGGGTCGACGTACGAGTCTGCGGTGTCGCCCGACATCCAGATGTTGTCAATCCCACGACTGTGGAACGCCCCGGCGAGGGTGCGCCACCGCGTTCGGAGCGTGGCGAGGTCGGGCAACTTCACGGCGTCGCTCATAGGCGCGAGTCTAGAGATCAGACCAGCAACTGGTGTTTGGCGAGGTCGCGGTAGAGCGGGGTGCTCTTCACCAACTCCGAGTGGGTGCCGATTCCGATGACCTCGCCGTGCTCGAGCACGACGATCTGGTCGGAATCGACGACCGTCGAGAGTCGGTGAGCGATGACCAGAAGCGTGCGGTGTTCGGCGACGGCGTCGATCGCCTCGCGCAGCAACTGCTCGTTGAGTCCGTCAAGACTCGAGGTCGATTCATCGAGCAACAGGATGGGTGGAGCCGCCAACAGCGCCCGCGCGATCGCGAGACGTTGGCGCTCGCCGCCGGAAAGCATGATGCCGTCTTCACCGACGGGCGCGTCGAGCCCGGCCGGATCGCGGTCGAGCACGTCGCCGAGGTTCACGTCACGCAGCACCTGTCGACACGCATCGTCGGTCGCATCCGGGGATCCGAGTTTCAGGTTGTCGCGCAGAGTGCCGGCGAGAACCGGGGCATCCTGTTCGACGTAGCCGATCTGGGCGCGAAGGTCATCTCTCGCGAGACCCCGGATGTCGCGGCCGTCGAGTCGCACGACACCGGAGTCGGGATCGTAGAACCGCTCGATGAGCGCGAACACGGTGCTCTTGCCTGCGCCCGACGGCCCGACGAGGGCGACCCGCGATCCACGTTGCACCTCGAAGGTCACTCCCTTGAGTACCTCGCGGGTGGCGGGTTCGGGCTCTTGTGCGGGTGCCGTCCCACGTTCGCGCGCACCAATCGGTCCACCCGAGTCCTCGGGGTGGACCGATTTCGACGCCCGAAGCGCGTCGACCGCGATTTCGGATGCCGCCGGAGCATCGGCGGCCACCTGAGAATCGGCAGCCAACGCCGGCGGCGGCGCGGCATACGCGAACCGCACATCGTCGAAACGGATGGCGGCGGTTGTCGCGATGGGAGCGGCGGGCTCGATCGCGGCATCCTCTTCGGTCTCGCCGGGAAGGTCGGTGATCTCTTGGATGCGACCGAGCGCTCCGAGTGCCTGGTTGATCGAGTTGACCGCTCCGAGCGCCGAGCCGAGCGGCATCACCAGCATGAAGAGGAACAGGATGAACGTGACGAGTTGGGCGATCGTGATGGCGCCCGACGCGACCCGGAAGCCGCCGACCCCGATGACCACGAGGAACGCGACCTGCACCGCGATCCCGGCGATCGGAAAGACGAGGGCCGAGATCTTCGCGACCCGGAATCCAGCCCTCTTCGCGGCTTCGGCCTCGACGATGATCGCCGCGGTTTCACGGTCGGTCGCGTTTGCGGCCCGCACCGTGCGGATGGCGCTGATCGACCGCTCGACGGCGGCCGCGAGTGCGCCGACGCGTTCCTGCTGTTCCCGTGACGCCGGGCGGATGCGCGACGAAATCAACACCCCGGCGCCGAGCGCGAAGACGATCACCGCGAGGGTGAGTCCGAGCAGTACGGCATCGACGACCAGCATCCCGATCAGCGCGCCGACGAAGGTGATCGCGCCGCCCAGGGCATCCAGAAGTCCCTGCGTGATGACCGCGTAGAGCAGCGTCGTGTCCGAGCCGACGCGGGAGACGAGGTCGCCGGTGCGGCGACGGTCGAATTCGGAAATCGGCAGGCGCAGCATCCGGCGCACCAGAGCGCTGCGAGCCGAGAACACGACGCTCGTTCCGATGCGCTGAAGCAGATAGTGCTGGATGCCGCTCAGAACCGCCGCGAGCACCAGAAGACCGACGAGCAGCCACACGAGAATCCCGATCGCACCGCCGGCTTGCACGATCGCGACGACCTGACCCGCGAGAAGCGGTTGGGCGAGGGATGCCCCAGCGCCGATCAGGCTGAGCGCGAGAGACACGGCGAGCAGCCCACGGTGCTCAAGAAGGTAGGGAAGCAACTGGCGGAAACTCGCCCGCGGTCCGGTGTCTTTGCTGGGGCGCCGGAAGAAACCGCCGCGCGAGTCACTCACGCTTTGACCCTAACCCGGGGTTGGGGTGTGGCCGCACGAGTTCGGCTCGACCGTGTCGGAGCTGCGACCTATGCTCGGAACCGTGCCTGCGCCCGTCATTGTCGCCTCCGAGCTGACCAAGAAGTACAAAGACACTCTCGCCGTGGACGGCATTTCGTTCGAGGTCGCGCCGGGTGAATCCTTCGGCCTCCTCGGCCCGAACGGCGCCGGCAAGTCGACCACCATGCGCATGGTCGGCGCGGTGTCGACGCGCACGTCGGGCGAGCTCTCCATCCTCGGTATGGATCCCGACTCGCATGGCCCCGAGATCCGGTCGCAGCTCGGCGTCGTGCCGCAGCAAGACAACCTCGACACCGAGTTGCGGGTACGCGACAACCTGATCGTTTACGGCCGCTACTTCGGCCTGCCGCGTGCGCAGATCGCGAAGCGCGCCGACGAGTTGCTCGAATTTGCCCAGCTCACCGATCGCGCAAAGTCGAAGGTCGACGACCTCTCGGGCGGCATGAAACGCCGTCTCACGATCGCGCGTGCCCTGATCAACGACCCCCGCATCCTGCTGCTCGACGAACCCACCACGGGGCTTGACCCGCAGGCGCGGCACATCCTGTGGGACCGGCTGTTCCGCCTCAAAGAGCAGGGCACCACGCTCGTCCTGACGACGCACTACATGGATGAAGCCGAGCAGCTCTGCGATCGGCTGATCGTCGTCGACAAGGGCGCCATCATGGCGGAGGGGACGCCGGCATCCCTCATCAAGAAGCACGCGAGTCGCGAGGTGCTCGAAGTCCGGTTCGGGTCGGACCGGAACGCGGGTGCGGCCGCGAAACTGGAGGGCATCGGCGAGCGGCTTGAGGTGCTGCCCGACCGCATCCTGGTCTACGCCGACAACGGTGAAGCTGCCCTCGTCGAGGTCACCAAGCGCGGCCTTGAGCCGATCACCAGCCTGGTGCGCCGGTCGAGCCTTGAGGATGTGTTCCTGCGTCTCACCGGTCGGAGCCTGGTCGAATGACCGCGATCTCGTCCGGCCGAGGAATCGCACCCGAACTCGCTGCCCGATCCCGCCGTTGGGGCGCCTGGTATGTCGCCGAGCACAAACTGCGCGAGGTGCGGGCCTTCGCGATCACGATGTTCGCAATGGCGCTGGGCACGCCTTTCCTCTACCTGTTCGCGTTCGGGGTCGGCCTGGCAACTCTGGTCACGAAGAACCAGGGTCCGGATGGCGTTGGCGGTGTCTCCTACCTGGAGTTCGTCGCGCCGGCGCTTCTGATCAACGCCGCCGTCCTGGTCTCGTCCGAAGAGTTCATGTTCGGCATCCTGATGGGCTTCAAATGGAACCCCATCTTCACCGGCATGAACGCGGCGCCGATCTCGGGGCGACAGATCGTCGATGGAGTCTTCATCTTCATCGCCATCCGGTCGCTCGTGACTGTCGGCATCTACTACGCCGTCGTGCTGCTGTTCGGCGGGCTGCACGGGGCGGCGAGCCTCGCCATCATCCCGATCGCATTGCTCAGCGGGTTCGCGTTCAGCCTGATCGGCGCCTACGCGGCCACGATTACCGAAGACCGCGGCCAGTTCAACATCGTCAACCGGGTCATCCTGTTGCCGCTGACACTGTTCAGCGGCACCTTCTTTCCACTCACCCAGTTGCCGATCGGGCTTCAGGTGATCGGATGGCTGTCGCCGATCTGGCACGGCACCCAACTCGCGCGGCAGGTCGCCTACCATCTGTCGGAGCCGTTCTGGCTGACCATCATCCACGTCGCCTACTTGGCCGTTCTCGCGATCGTGGGCTGGCAGTTGTGCGTGCGCATCTCGGTGCGGAGGCTCGACAAGTGACGACGACATCGGCCTATCGCGCTGCGACCAAACGATCCAACGGGGGTGTGCGGGCCCTCTACTCGGGCAACGCCAACTCCGTACTCTCGCGGGGTCTGCTCGCCACCCGCAGCACCAACTGGATCATCGTGCTCACCGGCGTCTTCGAGCCGATGTTCTATCTGCTGTCGCTCGGCGTCGGTCTCGGCAGCCTGATCGGCACCGTTCAGGATTCGTCAGGCCACGACATCCCGTACGCCGCCTTTATTGCGCCCGCGTTGCTCGCGGTGTCGGCGATGAACGGGGCGATCTACGACTCCACCTGGAACGTGTTCTTCAAGATGCACTTCGGCAAGCTCTACCAGGGGATGCTCGCGACCAGCCTCGGCCCGCTCGACGTTGCCCTCGGCGAGATCGCCCTCGCCCTGCTGCGCGGCGCGATGTACGGGATCGCGTTCATGCTCGTGATGCAGGTACTCGGCCTCAACCTGTCGTGGACGGCGATTTTCGCCCTCCCGACCCTGGTCATTATCGCGTTCGGATTCGCCAGCCTCGGCATGGGCATCACCTCGTACCTGAAGTCGTTCCAGCAGATGGACTGGATTCCGATCGTGCTGCTGCCGATGTTCCTACTGTCGTCGACGTTCTTCCCGATCACCGTCTACCCCGAAGTGGCGCAGTGGTTCATCAAGGCGCTGCCGCTCTGGCACGGCATCGAACTGGTGCGCGGCTTCACGACCGGCGTGCTGTCGTGGGACATGGTCGGCCATTTCGCGTACTTCGCCGTGATGATCGCGGGCGGTTTGTTCTTCACCACCCGCCGGCTGCGCGCGCTGTTCTTGGACTGAGTCGCTCCTCGGAGCGGTTTCCCGGTTTCGGGATGCGACGCTGAGCCGTGCCGTTCACCCCGAGTCACGCGATCGTCGCCCTGCCCTTCATCCGCACCGCGCTGCCGGCGGGAGCCGTCGCGGTCGGGGCGATGGCACCCGACCTCCCGCTGTTCTTTCCGTGGGGTCCCGGCTATTTCGTAACCCACGGATTCCCGAGCCTGCTGTGGTCGTCGGTGCCGATCGCGCTGGCGCTCTACGCGGTATGGCGGGTGGTGTTCCGACCCGCGGTCTCGGGGTTACTCCCGCCATCGCTGGGTGCTCGGCTACCGCTCGCGTGGGACCACCCGACTCGGCCGCAACATCCCGTGAAAAATGGACTGCTCATCCTCGTCGCAGTGCTGATCGGCGTCGCGACTCACGTCTTCTGGGACCTCTTCACTCACCTCGGTCGTCTCGGGTCGCAGTGGATTCCGTCGCTCGCCGACCAGTGGGGTCCCGTCGAGGGCACCACCTGGCTTCAGCACATTTCGAGTGCGGTCGGCCTGCTCGGAGTCGTGATCTGGTTCGTCATCGCCGCGCGCCGGGCGCCGAAGGTCTGGCGCACCGACCGTCAGGCGGTGGTCGTCATCCGACGCGTGGCGTGGATCGCTGCCCCCGCAGTGCTGGTCGGAGCCTTCGCGATCGCGGTGGCCCTGCACGGGGTTCCGACGAACTACCCCGAACTTCGGGATCTAGCGTTCACCCCCGGCACCCGAGCGGGCGCGATCATCCTCGTGCTGGCGCTTCTCGCGGCCGTCGCTGTTCTGGTGCTCCGCCGCCTCAGGCGGTGATGACGCCCTTGGTCAGCAGAAAGTTGCAGTACGGCGCGGTCTCAAGAGTGTGGATGACGGCGTACCCGAGGTCAGCCCGCGGGTAGAAGTCGCTGCGCGGGATTGCCTCGATCGTCAGCCCGCCCCCGTGCGCCGCGATGGCGGCCTCGAGCACGGCAGCCTGCACGGTGTTCTCGGCGGTCGGGTCGTCGGCCCCACCCATGCGGGCGAGCGGCTGGTCGACGAAGGTGTCGAGCGGAAAGACACTCAGCACGGCCCTCACGACGTCGACGGCGCCGGCGTCGACTCGAACGACCGGCAAGCCCCGCGAGTA
>JBDTNW010000073.1:0-6855 GCA_039933575.1 Pseudolysinimonas sp.
CGATCCGCTCTCCGGCCCGGTCGAGAATCGCACCGGGCTCGGCGCCGACCTTGTCAGCCAGCCAGCCGCGAGTGTCGCCGTCAGGAATGAAGCAAATGTCGTGCGAGTCCGGCTTCTGCGCAACAGTCAGGCCTCGAGCCTCAGCCTCGGCCCGCACCTCGGCCTTCGACGGCGTCGCCCCGAGCGGAAACATCGCGTGCGCGATCTGGTCGGCGGTCAGCACCCCGAGCACGTAGGACTGGTCTTTCGCCCAGGCGGCCGCACGGTGCAACTGCTTGTTGCCGTCGGCATCCGTCGTGATGTTGGCGTAGTGCCCGGTGGCGACGGCGTCGAAGCCGAGCGCGAGAGCCTTCTCGAGCAGCGCGGCGAACTTGATCCGCTCGTTGCAGCGCAGGCACGGGTTCGGCGTGCGACCCGCCGCATACTCGGCGACGAAGTCATCCACCACCGCCTCTTGGAAGCGCTCGCTGAAGTCCCAGACGTAGAACGGGATGCCGAGCAGGTTCGCGGCGCGGCGGGCATCCATCGAATCTTCGATCGTGCAGCAGCCCCGACTGCCGGTGCGCAGTGTGCCCGGGTTGCGGGACAGAGCCAGGTGCACGCCGACGACGTCGTGCCCGGCCTCGACGGCGCGCGCAGCCGCGACGGCGCTGTCGACGCCCCCGCTCATCGCCGCAAGTACTTTCACGGTGTCCAGCCCTTCACGATCCCAGAGTAACGGGCCCTCGCAGGACACCGTTGTGTTGCGAAGACGTCACGACTCGTGATTCCCAGCCGCTGGTGTGTTAGGACAGAACAACCACACAGGGGGCGGTAGTAGTACGCGCGCCCTCTCACCCAAGAGAAAGAGGCACAACGGACATGGATTCCGTTCGAAAGACCGTGCGCACGCGCGCGGTAATCCTGGCGATCCCGCTGATCGCGGCATTCGCCCTCGCCGGTTGCACCGGGGGTACTGGGGGTACCGGCGGTACCGCCAACGCCAGCATCATCATCGGCACGACCGACCCGCTGACCACGCTCGACCCGGCCGGCTCGTACGACAACGGTTCGCTTGCGGTTCAGACCCAGGTGTTCGCGACCCTGCTCGACTCTGCTCAGGGCGAGTCGGACGTCAAGCCCGACATCGCGGTGAGCGCCGAGTACACCAGCCCGACCGAGTACACGGTGGTGCTGAAGCCCGACCTGAAGTTCGCCAACGGCCACGCGCTCACGTCGTCAGACGTCAAGTTCTCGTTCGACCGCCAGGTGAAGATCAACGACCCGAGTGGCCCCGCGTACCTGCTGGGCAACCTGGACCACATCGACACGCCGGATGCCGTGACCGTCGTCTTCACCCTGAAGACCGACAACGACGTGATCTTCCCGAAGATTCTGTCGAGCCCGGCGGCCTGGATCGTCGACGAGGATGTCTTCTCGGCGACGGCGATCACGCCCGACAAGGACATCGTTGACGCCAACGCGTTTGAGGGTCCGTACGTGATCTCGAGCTTCGACTTCAACACGCTGATCACCTACGCGCCCAACACGGCGTACGCGGGCCAGTACGGCGCTCCGAAGACCGGCGACATCACGGTGAAGTACTACACCGACCCGTCGAACCTGAAGCTCGACGTGCAGTCCGGCGCAGTCGACATCGCCTACCGTTCGCTGAACCCCACTGACATCGAGGACCTCCGCGGTGACAGCAAGGTGAGCGTTCTCGACGGCCCCGGTGGCCAGATCCGTTACATGGTGTTCAACTTCGCCACCATGCCGTTCGGTACCGCGACTGCTGACGCCGACCCGGCCAAGGCTCTTGCCGTTCGCCAGGCGATCGCCGACACGATCAACCGCCAGGAGATCTCGGACCAGGTGTACAAGGGCGCGTTCGTGCCGCTGTTCTCCTACATCCCTGACGGCCTGAACGGCGCGACCCCGGTGTTCGAGGACAAGTACGGCGACGGCAAGGGTGCTGCAGATCTCGGTAAGGCGAAGCAGGCGCTTGCCGACGCCGGTGTCACCCTTCCGGTCGCACTCAACATCCAGTACAACCCGGACCACTACGGCAGCGCGTCTGCCGACGAGTGGGCGTTGATCAAGAGCCAGCTCGAGGAGTCGACCCTGTTCACGGTCACCTTGAACTCGACCGAGTGGGTCACCTACAAGACCGAGTACTCGAAGGACGGTTACCCGATCTTCCAGCTCGGATGGTTCCCGGACTACGCGGATGGCGAGAACTACCTGACGGTCTTCTTCAAGTCCGACGGAAGCTTCTTCAACAACCACTACAAGGACACCGACGTCGACAACCTCATCGTCGCCCAGGCGAGTGAATTGGATCCCGCCAAGCGCACCGCTGACTTGGAGAGCATCCAGGACAAGGTGTCTGACCAGATCTCGACGCTCCCGCTGTTGCAGGGTCACGAGGTCGCTGTGACGGGTACCGACATCTCTGGTGTCGTGCTCGACGCGTCGAACAAGTTCCGCTACTCGTCGCTCGTCAAGGGCTGACCCGTACCGAACTGAACTCCTGAACGGGGTGGCTGAGGTTTCTCAGCCACCCCGTTTCTCCATCCATTGGCAGCTGCGCGAGGATAGGCAGTGATGACGACAGCCACCGCGACTCCCGTGCGACGCCGCGCGGGTGTCCGTACGTTCTGGCGTTACCTCGTCGTGCGGTTCTTGCTCATCATCCCGACGGTGTTCATCCTCGTGACGATGGTGTTCTTCTTGATGCGCCTCACGGGTGACCCGATCACGGCGTCAGTCGGCGACCGCCTCACGCCCGACCAGTTGCAGGAACGCATCCACCAGGCCGGCTACGACCGGCCGATCATCACGCAGTACCTCGAATATCTCGGCCAGGTCTTTACCGGCCAGTTCGGTCGCACGATCACCGACAATCAGCTGATCTCCGACGTGCTGTTGCGCTACGGCTCGGCGACCCTCGAGCTGGCGATCTATGCGCTCCTCGTTGCGGTGATCGTGGGAATCCCGCTCGGGATGCTGGCCGCCTACCTGCGCGACAAATGGCCGGATGCCGTGCTGCGAGTGCTGGCGATCCTCGCGTACGCGACCCCGGTATTCTTTGCCGGTCTCCTGCTCAAACTGGTGTTCTCGGTGGGGCTCGGCTGGTTCCCGATCGCGGGACGCGCGAGTACTCGAACCGAGATCGTGTTGTCGAAACTTCACGATCCGACCGGCATTTACCTGATCGATGCCTTCCGCTCGGGCAACGCCGCAGCCCCCGGTGACGTGCTGTGGCACGCGGTGCTTCCCGGTCTGACGCTCGGGCTGCTCACCGCCGGCATCTTCATGCGCCTGGTGCGCACCAACGTCATCGGCACCTTTGGTCGCGAGTACGTCGACGCCGCCCGCTCGCGCGGGGTGAGCGAGTACCGGCTGGTCAGCAGGCACGCCTTTCGGCCGGCGCTGGTGCCGATCATCACCGTCATCGGGCTGCAGGTGGCGCTACTGCTCGGCGGCGCGGTGCTGACGGAGACGACATTCGAGTGGCGCGGACTCGGTTTCGAGTTGGCGTTCTACCTTGGCAAACGCGACTTCGTGGCGGTGCAGGGCATCGTCGCCCTGCTCGCGGTGATCGTCGCCCTCAGCAACTTCATCGTCGACATCATCGCGGCAGTCATCGACCCCCGGGTGCGGTTCTGATGACCACTCCTCGCACGATCCAGCCCCGGCTCACGGTCGCCGACCGCCTCCGGCGGTTGCCAATCATCCACCAGTTGCGCCAGAGCGTCGGGCTACAGCGCGGGATGCTGATCACCGGCCTCGTGATCACCGGCTTCTTCATCTTGCTGGCGATCTTCGGGCCGCTCTTTGCCCCGTACACCTACAACCAGTTGCGCCTCGACGGGCAACTGTTTGGCGCTTAAGATCCGCCGAGTGCTGAGCACCTCCTGGGCACGACCGTCGGCGGCTACGACGTGCTCTCTCGGGTCATCTGGGGAACGCGCACCGCACTTCTCGCGATCGTCGTGTCGGTCGTGCTGTCGATCGTGATCGGAGTTCTGCTCGGCCTGGTCTCGGGGTACTTCGGGGGCTGGCTCGACCGCATCCTGGTCGTCGTCGCCGACGCGGTGTACGCGTTCCCGAGCCTGCTGCTGGCCATCGTCGCGGCGATCGTCATCTCGGGAGGGCAGTCGAGCTTCTGGGGCGGCATCACGGCAGCTGCGATCTCGATCACCGTCGTTTTCGTGCCGCAGTACTTCCGCGTCATTCGCGCCGAAGTGGTACGGGTGAAGTCGGAAGCGTTCGTCGAGTCGGCCCGGGTGATTGGCGCTTCGACCGCTCGCGTGATGTTCCGCCACGTGTTCCGCAACTCGACGCGCACCCTGCCGCTTATTTTCACCCTCAACGCGTCGGAGGCGATCCTGACTCTTGCTGCCCTCGGCTTCCTCGGATTCGGCATCGAGCCGACCGCCGCCGCGGAGTGGGGGTACGACCTCAACCGCGCGAAGAGCGACGTAACGAGTGGCATCTGGTGGACTGCCGTGCCGCCGGGACTCGCCATCGTGCTCATCGTGCTCGGCATCACCCTGATCGGCGAAAGCCTCAACGACCTCGCCGACCCGCGCCTGCGCGCCCGCCGTCGGGCTGAGGGTGCGACGCCGGTTGCCGCCGAAGAACTCGGCGAGGTGCAGTGATGGCGGCAACAGGCAAGGTCCCGATGAAGGCCACCCACGTCAAGTCGGCAGCATCCCGTGCCGCCGAATTCGCCGTTCAGATCAAGCACCTCGACATCACTTTCGCGACCGACGGCGGTGACGTCGCGGCGGTCCGCGACGTGAACCTCGACGTGCGACCCGGCGAGGTGCTGGCGATCGTCGGCGAGTCCGGCAGCGGCAAGACGGTGACGGCACGCAGCATCCTGGGTCTGCTTCCCGAGACCGCACGCGTCGACGGGGCGGTGATTCTGAGCGGAACGGATGTCGTCGGCTTGAGCCCGCGCAAGGTCCGCGAACTGCGCGGCGTCGAGGCCGCGATGATCTTCCAGGAACCGTCGGCCGCCCTCAACCCGGTCTACACCGTCGGTTGGCAGCTCGCGGAAGGGCTGCGCGCCCACGGCAAAGTCTCGAAGAAGGATGCGCGCGCCACCGCGATCGACATGCTGCGCAAGGTCGGCATCCCGGACCCCGAGAAGCGCGTCGACGAGTACCCACACCAGTTCTCGGGCGGGCAGAAGCAGCGCATCGTGATCGCGATGGCGCTGTCGCTTGAGCCGAGCGTGATCATCGCCGACGAACCGACGACGGCACTCGATGTAACTGTGCAAGCCGAGATTCTCGACCTGCTGCGTACCCTGCGCGACGAGTTCGGCACCGCGATCGTGCTCATCACTCACAACATGGGCGTCGTCGCCGACCTCGCCGACCGAGTCGCCGTGATGTATCGCGGCGAGATCGTCGAGACAGCTCCCGTGCGTGAGTTGTTCGCGCGACCTCAGGACGAATACACGAAACGTCTGCTGGCTGCAGTCCCGCGCCTCGAGATCGTCGATCGCCAGTACACGGCGCCGGCGGGTGCAGAACCGGTGGTCGTCGCGCGGGGGCTCGAGATCGAATACCCGGGACGGTTCGGGCGGAAGGGATTCGTCGCAGTTCGGGATGTCGATTTCGAGATCGGACCCGGCGAAGTGCTCGGCCTGGTCGGCGAGAGCGGTTCGGGAAAGACCACGATCGGCCGCGCGATGGCTGGTCTCACTCGCGTGACGGGTGGGTCGCTCACAGTGCTCGGCACCGAGCTGGCCACGGCATCCGAACGCGAAATCCGACCGATGCGGCGCGAGCTCGGGTTCGTCTTCCAAGACCCGGCAACCTCGTTCAACCCGCTGCTGACGATCGCCCAGTGTGTCGCCGAACCGCTCATCGTGCACGGCGCGGCACGGGATGCTGGCGCAGCACGCGAAAAGGTCGACGAACTTCTCGAGGCCGTGCAACTGCCGGCCGCGTACGGCGACCGTTTTCCGCATGAGTTGAGCGGCGGGCAGCGTCAGCGGGCATCCCTCGCACGTGCGCTCGCCCTCGACCCGAAACTGCTGATCGCCGACGAGCCGACCAGCGCACTCGACGTCTCGGTGCAGGCGCGGGTCCTCGAACTGTTCGCCGAGCTACAGCAGCGGTTCGGATTCGCGGCGCTCTTCATCACGCACGACCTCGCCGTCGTCGACGTGCTCGCGCACCGGATCGTCGTGCTGCACAACGGTGAGATCGCCGAGCAGGGGCCGACCGCACAGGTGCTGGGCTCACCTCAGGATCCGTACACCCGCCGCCTCCTCGCCTCGTTGCCGATCCCGGACCCGGTGGAACAGGCCGCGCGGCGAGCATCCCGAATCGCTGAGCGTCTCTAAGCGGACCTCTGGGGCGAGCGGATGGATGCCGACCGGGCCTGGGCAAGCACGCCCGGCAGCAGCGCGAGGAGGGCTTCGATCGCAGGCATCCCGGTTTCGGGGCCGAGAGTGAATCGCAGGGCACCTCGGGCCTCGACTTCTGGCACACCCATGGCGAGCAGCACGTGGGAGACCTCGCTGACGCCCGCCTGACAGGCGGAGCCGGTCGAGACCGAGAAGCCTTCCCGATCGAGCAGGTAGAGCAGGGCGTCGCCGTCGCAGCCGTCGAAGGTCGCGTGCACGTTTCCCGGCAGCCGGCCCTCCGGCGAGAGGTCGCCGCGGATCGTCACTCCGGGCAGCGCGGCGAGGCCCGCAAGGAGCCGATCGCGAACTACCGTCACCCGCGGATCGTCGAGCACGATCAGGTCGGCCGCGGCGGCGAAGGCAGCGGCTCCGGCGGCATCCTGCGTACCCGAGCGCACCCGCTGCTGCGTGCCGCCGTGCAGCAGCGGTTCGACCGTCGCTGC
>JBDTNW010000074.1:0-6845 GCA_039933575.1 Pseudolysinimonas sp.
CGCAGGCGTCCGACGCACGTCTCGGAACAGATCGTCGGCTTGCCCTGCTCGATGAGCGGATAGCAGAGGGTGCACTTCTCGGCCTTGTTGGTCTTGTGGTTGAAGTAGACCTTCTTGTACGGGCACGCCGAGACGCACATCCGCCAGCCGCGGCAGTCATCCTGATCGACCAGGACGATGCCGTCCTCTTCGCGCTTGTACATCGCCCCAGAGGGGCACGCCGACACGCACGAGGGGTTCAGGCAGTGCTCGCAGATTCGCGGCAGGTAGAACATGAAGGTGTTTTCGAACTCCATCTTCACGTGCTCGCTCATGTGCGCCAGGATCGGGTCGTCGGCCGCGGTCTCCTGAGAGCCGCCGAGGTCGTCATCCCAGTTGCCCGACCACTTGATGCTCATGTCTTTGCCGGTCAGCAGTGACTTCGGTCGCGCCACAGGACCGTTCTTCGTCTGGGGCGCGCTCGTGAGCATGTCGTAGTCGTACGTCCACGGCTCGTAGTAGTCGTCGATCGTCGGAAGGTCGTTGTTGGCGAAGATCGTGGCGAGCTTCTTCAGTCGACCACCGGACTTCAGCTTCAACCGCCCGCGCTTGTTGCGGATCCAGCCGCCCTTCCAACGCTCCTGATCTTCGTACCGGCGGGGATAGCCCAGGCCGGGGCGGGTCTCAACGTTGTTGAACCAGACGTATTCCATGCCGTCGCGGTTGGTCCACACCTGCTTGCACGTCACCGAACAGGTGTGACAACCGATGCATTTGTCGAGGTTCATCACCATCGACATCTGAGCCATGACGTGCATCAGTACTCCACTTCCTGGCTACGGCGACGGATAACTGTTACCTCGTCGCGCTGGTTCCCGGTCGGACCGAGGTAGTTGAAGGCGAACGACAACTGCGCGTAGCCACCGATCAGATGGGTTGGTTTCAGCAGGATGCGCGTCAGCGAGTTGTTCGTGCCACCGCGCATTCCCGAGGTCTCTGCGATCGGCACGTTGATCGTGCGATCTTTCGCGTGGTACATGTACACCGTGCCCTCCGGCATCCGATGCGACACGATCGCGCGGGCCACGACGACGCCGTTGCGGTTGTACGACTCGATCCACTCGTTGTCGCGGACGCCGATCTTGTCGGCGTCCTGGGGCGACATCCAGATCGTCGGGCCGCCGCGCGACAGGGTGAGCATCATCAAGTTGTCCTGATACTCGGAGTGGATCGACCACTTCGAGTGCGGCGTCAGGTACCGCACCGCGACCTCTGCCCGGCCCTTCGAGCCGGGCGCACCCGTCGGCGACGTGGACCCGATGATGGAGTCGTTGAACAGGCGATGCATGTCCAGCGGTGGCCGATAGACGGGCAAGCCTTCGCCGAGTTCGAGCATCCAATCGTGATCGAGGTAGAAGTGCTGTCGGCCGGTGAGCGTGTGCCACGGCTTCAGGTTCTCGACGTTGATCACGAACGCGCTGTAACGACGACCGCCGTGCTCACTGCCCGACCACTCGGGGGAGGTGAGGACGGGCACCGGGCTTCCGGACACATCCTCGAACGTGAATCGACGACCCTCGTTGTCACTGGCCAAGTGCGCGAGCTTCTGCCCGGTCTTCTTCTCGAGCTGACGGAAGCCCTGCGTTCCCAGACGGCCGTTCGTTGTGCCCGAGAGTGCGAGCACCATTTCGCACGCGCGAACATCGGTGTCGAGGTTGGGCAGGCCCTTGGTCGGCCCGCTCTCCACGACGCCGTTGCGGTGAGCGAGGTCGGCGACCTCCACGTCTGGGTCGAACTTCACACCCTTAGTGATCATGCCGAGCTTGGCGGTGAGCGGGCCGAGCGCTGCCATCCGCGCCGCGAATGCCGGATAGTCCCGCTCCACGACGGTGAGTTTCGCCATCGTCACGCCGGGGATCAGTTTCGGGTTGTCGACGACAACGCCATGCGGTGTCGACATCGCGTCAGCTGTGTCGTGAAGCAGAGGGGAGGCGACCAGATCCTTCCGGACCCCGAGATGCTCGACTGAGAACTCAGAGATCTTCTTCGCCAGCAGGTGGAAGATGTCGAAGTCGGTCTTCGCCTGCCACGGGGGAGCGATCGCCGGGTTGAAGGTGTGGATGAAGGGATGCATGTCGGTCGTCGACAGGTCGTGCTTCTCGTACCAGGTGGCGGGTGGCAGCAGCACGTCGCTGAACATCGTCGTTGACGTGTTGCGGAAGTCGCTCGTCACCATCAGGTCGAGTTTCCCGATCGGCGCCTCGTCGTGCCAGGCGATCGACTTCGGGCGACGATCCGGTTCGGACTCCTCGCCGCGGATCGCCGAATCCGTGCCGAGCAGATGCTTGAGGAAGTACTCGTTGCCCTTGCCGGACGAGCCGATGATGTTGGCGCGCCAGACGTTGAGCACCCGTGGGAAGTTCTCGGGCGAGTCCGGGTCTTCGCACGCGTACGCGAGCTTTCCGCTGGTGAGCTGTTCGACCACGTAGTCGGCAGGAGCGACCCCGGCCGCTTCAGCTTGGTCGACGATATCGAGCGGATTGCGATTGAACGTCGGGTAGGTCGGCATCCAGCCTCGCTTCGCTGACTCGACGAGGCAGTCGGCGGTCGTGCGTCCGGCGAAGATCCCTGTCGCCTGTGCGCTGGAGAGCGTGTCGGCAGCGAGACCGTCGTAGCGCCACTGGTCGGTGGCGAGGTACCAAAATGCGGTGCCGATCATCTGGCGCGGCGGGCGCACCCAGTCCAGACCAAATGCGTATTGCGCCCATCCGGTGAGCGGTCGCACCTTCTCTTGTCCGACGTAGTGAGCCCAGCCACCGCCGTTGACGCCCTGGCAACCGGTCATCGTGGTCAGGGCCAGGAATGAGCGATAGATGGTGTCGGAGTGGAACCAGTGGTTGGTTCCTGCCCCCATCAGGATCATCGACCGACCGCCGGAGTCTTCGGCGTTCTGCGCGAACTCGCGCCCGATGCGTTCCGCGGCCTGTGCAGGAACGGAGGTGATCTCCTCTTGCCAGGCGGGAGTGCCCGGCGAGGACGCGTCGTCGTATCCGCTGGGCCATTCACCGGGCAGACCGTCGCGGGCAACACCGTACTGGGCCAGCAGCAGGTCGAAGACGGTCGTCACCGTTCGGCCGGCGACCGTGCGCACCGGGACACCGCGTCGAATGGTGCCCGCGCCGCCGGCGTGCTCTTGACCCTCCGAGGAAGGCGCCAGGTCGAAGCGAGGCAGATCGACGGCGGCGGATGCCTGGTCATAGTCGGGAGCGTCGGCGATCGACAGCAGGGGGTCGACCTTTCCGAGGTCGAGGTTCCAGAGGCCTTCTTCCTTCTCTGAGAACCGATGCCCGATCGATCCGTTGGGAACCACCGGGCGGCCCTTCTGGTCGAGCAGCACCGGCTTGAACGCTGCGTTTGGGATCTCCGCGGCTTTGCCCGGCAGGGCATCCGCCATCAGGAACTTGCCGGGCACCCAGGCGTCACCGCGTTTCGTGAGCTCGATCAGATAACTCGAGTCGCTGAACTTCTTCAGGTAGTCGACGAAACGCGGGGTGCGGCGATCGACCAGGAACTCCTTGAGCACGACATGGCCCATGGCAATCGCCAGTGCGCCGTCGGTGCCGGGATGCGGCGCCAGCCACTCGTCGGCGAACTTGGTGTTGTCGGCGTAGTCCGGCGAGACGACGATGACCTTTTGGCCGCGGTAGCGAGCCTCGACCATGAAGTGCGCGTCCGGCGTGCGCGTGACGGGAACGTTCGAGCCCCACATCATCAGGTACGAGGAGTTCCACCAGTCCGCGGACTCTGGCACATCGGTCTGGTCGCCGAAGACCTGCGGAGACGCGACGGGAAGGTCGGCGTACCAGTCGTAGAACGACAACATCGTGCCGCCGAGCATGGTGACGAACCGCGATCCGACGCCGTGCGAAACGATCGACATGGCCGGAATCGGCGAGAAGCCCGCGATCCGGTCCGGACCGTACTTCTTGATCGTGTGCACGTGGGCGGCGGCGACGATCTCGGCTGCTTCATCCCAGCTGGCCCGAACCAGGCCGCCTTTGCCACGTGCCTGCTTGTAGGCCCGTGAGGTCTCGGGGTTCTCGGTCACTTCCGCCCAAGCGAGAACGGGATCGCCCGTCTTCGCCTTTGCTGCCCGGAAGGCGTCGAGGAGCACACCACGCACGTACGGATAGCGGACGCGCGTGGGTGAGTAGGTGTACCAGCTGAAGGATGCCCCGCGCGGGCATCCACGGGGCTCATACTCCGGCGAGTCCGGCCCGACGAGTGGATAGTCGGTCTGTTGGGTCTCCCAGGTGATGATGCCGTCCTTGACGTACACCTTCCATGAGCACGATCCCGTGCAGTTCACACCATGAGTCGAGCGCACCTCTTTGTCGTGCGCCCAACGATCACGGTAGAACGAGTCGGCTTCGCGGCCACCCTTGAGGAAGACCGTGCGCAGGTCCTCGGAGACAACGCCTGGGCGCAGGAACCGCCCCAGCTTGATCAGCGAGTCGGCAATGATGCCGTCCGTGCCGGCAAGAGTGGTGGTGACATTCCTGCGTTTGCTCACGGAGGCTCCTGAAGCTGCGGCGGGGCGTCCCGCGGTCGCGAGGCGCCCTTGGGGGCGAGCCTGTTCCGTTGTCCGCGCGATTACAAGCGCTAAACGCCGTGAAAAATGCCTAGTCGGGTCACGTTGCTGGCGTGGCGGCGTTGTCAAGATCGACAATGCAGGTGTTCGGCCCAGAGAACGGATGCACCGCACGCGCGGTCAACGGACCAGCCTCCAGCTCAAGGGCGTCCTTCACGAGTGCGAAGTGGACCTTGCAGACCTGCGGATTTTCTCGCGCGAGACTCGAGAACGGGCAATTGTGCATCGTCATGTGCGAAGCGTCCCGGTCGAGCTGTGCGTCAGAGCCGCATTGATTCATGTGGTCATCGAGCATGTCAAATTGGCGATCGACGAGCCCCGTCGGCTCTGTGCCAACCTCTCGGAGCGGCATCATGCGATGGAACTGCTCGGCACGCGCCCCAGCCGCGTCACGTCGCGCCACCCGCTCGGTGTCGTCAGGATGCGTCGCCGCCCGATACAGAACCATCGGCCGTCCCTTGGTCGAGCGCGGGATCGGTTCGGAATGCACGAACCCGGCGTCGATCAGTCGATGCAGATGTTCGCGAGCTGTGTTGTGGTGCAACCCGGTCGTCGCGGCGAGTTCGGCGACTGTCATCGACCCGTGCACTTGGAGCTCATGCAGCAGGTTGACTCTGCTGAGAGAGGACAGTGTCTTGAGGTACTGGCGGGGACGACGGGCGACCATGACCTCAGTCAACGCGTTGCGCCGTGTTTAATCCATCTTCCCCGAATGTGAGGTGTCCGCTTGGTTGCCGAGCAGCAGGAGGAGGAACCGGCTCGGCTCGAGTCCTTCCACAGCGTGCCGAACGTTGCCGTCCACGTGCACCATGGCACCAACGGGCAGCTCAAGCCGCTGCCGCCGCAGCTCGAGCGCGACCCGGCCATCGACAACCTGGATCAGGATCGGTACCGCCGCGACATGCTCGCGCAGAACAGCGCCCGCGTCGATCGCCACCCCGAGCACGGTCAGATCGGCGGTCTTGAACAGTCGCCGCGATCGCACCCTTCCGCTCTCGAGGGGCAGTGCACGCAGCAAGGTCGCAGCATCGGCTACCAGAACCTCGAAACTCGTTATCTCCAGGCCGCTACTCATGAATAGAAAGTATCAGCATCCTGTTTATTCGGATACCCTGGCTAGGTGAAGGATCTGACGGACCGAGCCGACGTGGAGCAGCTGGTGGTTGCGTTCTACCGGTCCGCGTTCGCCGACCCGTTGATCGGCGAAGTATTCACCGAGGTCGCCAAGCTCGACTTGGACCACCACTTGCCGATCATGTGCGATTTCTGGGAAACCGTGCTCTTCAACGCCGGCCTCTACCACCGCAACGCGCTTCAGGTCCATCTCGTATTGCATGCGCGGTATCCGCTCGGGCCCGAGCACTTCGACCGCTGGCTTCTGCTGTGGTCGGAAACCTTAGATTCCCAGTTCGCCGGCCCGGTGACCGAGCGCGCGAAACTTCAGGCGCATCGGATTGCCGGATCCATGGTGCGGCGGATGCGCGGCCGATCCGGTAGCTCGTTCGAGACCCTGACGCGCCTCGAAGAGCAGGAGCATGCCGATGCCCCGTAGCTCCGCTGAGGCCGGCGAATGTTAGGTTCAATCGGATGATCGACCAACGCGAGGGATACCACGCGGCCCTGGCCTCGAGCAGCCGTCGCCAGGTTCTGGATGCTCTCCGGGCCTCGCCCCAACCGCTGGACGCATCGGCCGTCGCCGTCGAACTTGGGCTGCACGTGACCACCGCCCGGTTCCACCTCGACCAGCTCACCGCGGCCGGCCTCGTCCAACGACGGGGTGAGGCGAAAAAGCATCGCGGCAGGCCGCGCGTGCTCTATGCCCCGGCCGGGCCCATCCGCGAAGAGGATGCCCGCGAGCAGTTGATCCAGGTTCTCACGGCCACCCTGGCGCGCAATGACGACCCGGAGGCGGACGCCTCCGGTGCGGGTCGGCGATGGGCCGAGACCTTCGAGTCGCCCGATCCGAAGAACCCGGTGCCGGGCCTGCTGGCGGTGTTGGAGCGGCTCGGGTTCGATCCCGTGGCCGACACCGTGGCCGACGCGATCAAATTGCACGCATGTCCGTTCCGCGAGGCCGCCCGCGAACATCCCGAAGTCGTCTGTGCCGTCCATCGCGGGCTCGTCGAGCGGCTTCTCGATGGCGTCGCCCCTCGAGCCCGGCTCATTCCCTTCGTCGAGCCAGAGCTGTGCGTCGTGGCGCTCGACCGCGGACCGG
>JBDTNW010000075.1:0-6827 GCA_039933575.1 Pseudolysinimonas sp.
GGGATGAGCTGGCGAGGATGCCGCGCAGCGCGAAGTAGACCAGCACCGCCACGAAGGCGACGATGATCAGCCGCACCACGAACCAGATGAATGAGAACAGGAACCCGACGAGGAACCACGCAATCACCGCCGCGGCGATGACGAGCAAGATCGTGAGGATGTTGCGGCTCATGGCCCCAGCGTAGGACGTGGTCGACACCGCGCGGGATGGGGGCTAGTCCTCGAGAAGGGTCGCGTCGGTTCCGCGTCGACGCCCGACCAGGTACCCGACCTGAAGCAGCACGACGGCCAGCAGGATGGCGGCAGCCGCCGCGTGCGGAACCTCGTTGGGGCCGGCGGCGTCGAGAGCAAAGCCGCCCACGATCGGCGCGATCGCAATGCCGACGTAGAGCGCTGTCGAATACCACGACAGGCTGACGGCCGAGCGCTCGGGATCGATCGCGACCAGCCGGTGCTGTATCGGGATGCCGGCGCCGAACGCCGACGCGCCCCAGATCAGGAACAAGACCGCCATCACGATGAAGTTCGGTTCCGCGGGTGGCATCAGCGCGAGTACGGCAAGTTGGGTAGCCAACAGGATGCTGGCGACGATCCGGTTGCCGAACCTGTCCGTGAGTCGGCCAGCGATCAGGTTGCCGAGCACACCGCCGATTCCGTAGAGCAGCAAGAGCGCGGCGAACAGCGACCGCGAGCCGCCCGTCGCCGTCGCCGTGAACGCGGAACTGTAGATGTAGGCGATGTTGAAACCCATCACCGTTGCGACGACAGCGAGCACCGTCAGCAGGGTGCGCGGGTCGCCGAGTACGGCGAACCGTCGGGCGAACGACAGCGGCGGCGAGGCGGGGATGCCGCGCACGAAGAACGCGAGGGATGCCGCCGAGACCAGCGACAGCACAGCGACCGCGGCAAGTGGTATCTGCCAACCGCCGACAGCCGCGATGGCGGTACCGAGCGGGGACCCGATTGCGGTCGACAGCGTGAAGCCGAGGGCGACGATCCCGATCGCCTGCCCACGCCGTAGCGGGGTCACCATCGACGCGGCGGCCGCGACGGCTGTCGGCACGATCGCGGCACCGCCGACCGCCGCGATCGCGCGACCCACCATGAAGATCGGAAGGGTAGTCGAGATCGCAGTGAGGGCCGTGCCTGCGGCGACCAGAATCATCCCGACTGTAACGAGCAACGTGCGCGAGACCCGGCCGAAGACCGTCGCGAAGGTCGGGGCGAGCACGGCGACGGTGCCCGCGTAGACCGTGAACGAAAGACCAACGTCACTGGTTCCGGCGTTGAGACTGTGGCCGATGTCAGGCAGGAGTCCGGCGATGACAAAACTGTTCGTACCAACCAGGAAGGTCGCGAAGGTCAGCAGGTAGAGCTTGACCGCAATTCCGATCGGGATGCGGGCGGCAGCATCGACGGGCTGAGCTTGGGTCACTGACCGACCCTACGGCTCAGAGGTGTCGCAACGAGAAACGGGCCGCCATCCCGAAGGATGACGACCCGTCTCGTGTCTTACGCTGCGGCGATCCGCTGTGAAATCAGCGACGCAGTCCGAGACGTTCGATCAGCGAGCGATAACGCGCGATATCGATGTCCTGGAGGTAACCCAACAGCCGGCGGCGCTGGCCCACCAGAAGCAGCAGACCACGACGTGAGTGGTGGTCGTGCTTGTGCTCCTTGAGGTGTTCGGTCAGATCCTTGATCCGATTGGTCAGGAGTGCGACCTGAACCTCGGGGGAAGCGTAGGACGTGGCCGATATCTCCCCTGCGGGAGCTAATCCTCACGCTGGATCTGGTCGGTGCCGCGCCGATGAGGCTCCTGGGACATGCCATGAGCGGGTCATTCGCGCCGAGACCCAACTGGGCGCTAGCATTTCGTCACTTCGCAGCTATTTCCGCCAAGGATCAGGAAGCTTCGGCGCGACGAACCGCGCTTGCGACCAATCGGATGGAGTCTGACATTTCGACGTTCACAATCGGCGAGATACGGACGATCCTCGCGTCCGAACAGGAGCTGACCCGAGTGCGAGGAGAAGACTTCCAAACCCTTGAGATGCCTGCGATATTCAAGAAATCGCACTTGGGCGGCTTTGCTGCCAGCCTCCAAATGATTGCGACCTGGGCGGAAACTGGAGGTACCAGTGAGCGTCGCCTCAAAATGCAGTCTGTAGAAAGTACGGCTTCCGAAACCCACTTCTTGCTCGCTTCGTTCCTCGCTGACTCCCTCCTTGGGCCTGCTGAGAAGGCGATCTCTCGTAGCGAGCTTCGCGTGGGCTCAGCCCTCGACCTCCTCGAACGAGGTAATTCCCATGAGATCACCGTCGTTGAATCTGACGCAATCGAAGCTTCGCGGCACTCAAAGAGAGTTAGGGATGTCGAATCAAATCCTGATGCCATCTCGACGAAGGCTGTTCGCGGGCTAGTTGACCTCGTCGTCGGTCTTGTCAACGGAGACCGTGAGGAAGGCTGGCCCTTCGCTACTGCGGACCTTTCGCGCGATGCATTGCTCGATGGGCTCAAGGACATCCTGTTCGAGCTCTTCGAGAACGCCTTCATCCACGGAAGTCAGACGATCATCGACGGTCAACCTGTCTTGGTCGAGAGATCGCTCAGATTTCTTCGCGCACTTTGCTATTCCTCGAATTCAGAATTGTTCGACCTCGAGCTCGAATCACCTTTGCGAACTTATGTTCAGCACTCGCTCCGTGCCGACCAGCCCCGCTCGACTCAACTGCGGCTGCTCGAAATCACCATCTTCGACTCCGGGCCAGGAGTCGCCTTCAAACACCTGGACGAGATCGAAAAGGGTTCAACGGCGACCTTCGCGGAAGAAGTCGAGGCCGTAGCTCATGCGCTGATCAAGTACAACGGCACGCGCTCGACCCTGTACTTCCGCAGCGGCCAGGGGCTTCCCCGTGCTTTAGCAGCAATCTCGGCGCTTCGAGGGTTTGTCCGACTTCGCACGGGTCGTGTCGCGCTATATCGCGACTTTGCCGCGAAGCCACTCGAGACCGGGGAGCTGGGGAGCGACGCGCTATTCGAGCTTAAGCCCGAACTCCACGTCCTCGAAGATTGGCGAGGAGACGGAGCGCCGCGCGAGTATACCCGTGCTGCGGGAACCGCATACACGATCGTCGTTCCTATCGAGGCACCGTGACTTCACTAGACAGCCTCGTCGTGAGCGAAGCGGTCTTCGGCTTTCAATATTGGGAGTCGACGCCGACCAGTCCCGTCCGGCGAGTGTCAGTTTTCTATATCGCGAGAGACGATGTATCCCCGCGCGAGCTGAGCACTTTGATGCGTACTCATTTCGAGCTGGCGCACATGCCACAGCGCATCATCGTCCTGGGCACGGGAACCGCCGCACGACGATTGACACTTCAGCGACTTCGGTCCGACCCCGACCTCAACCACACACAGCCGGCCGCCGTCGGGTCTTATGACGGTGAGATCGAGTACGCCCTGATCGACGCTCAAGGCGGCATTGTTCCTTTGGGCCGGAAACCTGCCCGCTGGCGGCTGGATGAGACAGCCCGGCTCTTTGCCGCGGGCCTCGCTTCGATATTCCACGCGAATGGGGCGGTCGTCGACTCTCGCGGGCTGGGGTTTCATTTTCAAGTCCCAAGTGGCCGACACCAGACCCGTCTCGTGCGTGTCGGGAACGTCTTCGTTCGAGGCAGTCAAACGTCGTTCGCCGCCAGCGCTCTGTTGAGACTCGTTCCGACTCGTCACTACTCATCAATCTTGGTCGACAGCTCGACCATTGGAGCGCTGGGGCACGAACTCGCCGCGCAGCTCTATGACCTAAAGCGCCTTGATGCACGCCCGACGATTAGCAGCTTCGGCGGATATGAAGGCCTCGCCAACGAGACGTCGAGTTCGACGCCAGACGCGCGGTCACTCGTTTTGATCTCATATTCGGCAACTGGCCGCCTTGGTGCGCGCGTGTTGGAGAGATCTCGGATCGATGATGCGAGGTCCGTGGTCACCGTGTTCGCTGATCGCAATTCGGACTTGTTGCCGGGCGCGGGCTGCTTTCTCGCTAGCGAGGTGGGAATCGGCATCGTGGTTGACACCGCGAGCGAATCCGAGGACCCCACCATCACTGGGTGCCGAAGGTGTGACGCGGGTCAGTCTTTGATCGTGGTGAGCGGCGAACAGCTGCTACCCCTCAGCCCACGCACCCGTGTCGCGGAGATAAAACCACGTAACAGTCCCGCCGGGCTGAAGGAGGACATGCGTGACCTGATCCATTTTGAAACGATCCGCGTCAATGTCCGTGGTCGTCAACCCGGTGTGGGAGCGTACACGCGCGAGATCTATCTCAATCTCGATGATCTCGCGGAGGACCTCGCCGTCACGTCCAAACCCGACGAAGGTTCGATTCTCAAGGGTATTCGAGGACGCCTGGCGGAAGCGTCCACCGTTTCGACCGCGTGGATAATCCACATGGAGGACCGACCATCCATCCAGATGGCCAAAGTCGTGCTCGAGGGAAGCAGATCGTCGGGGGCGACCGCGACTGACGCCAACGTCTTGGCAGTTAGTGATCTCACCAGACCGAAAGGTAACCTCCCAGAACTCGGGCCGGGGACGGTCGTCGTCGTTGCGGGTGCGATCGCCAGCGGTCGCGACCTCGAACTCTTGAGCGAGGTACTGCGCACTGCCCACCCGCAAGGGCCAATCCATTACGTAATCCTCTTCTCACGAAGTGAGAGCGACGCGACTTGGCGGAAGTTCTCGAGCAACCTCACATTTGCCTCGGGCGCCAACAAGAATCGTCTGACCGAGCCGCAGCACATTGAGCTGCCTCCAGATCGGAAGCACAGCCGCACCATCTGGGAACGCGAAATCGAGTTCTGGCAGACATGGGTAACCGATGTTGCCGACGACCGGTCCATCGAAGTTAGTGACGTTCACAGGCGCCTTGCGGCCGACCGGATATTTCAGATCCAACACCTGAACAAGCGAACTCTGTCGCGACCGGGAGTGTACTTCGAGCCGGAAAGCGGGCTTCGCGATTGTCTCTTCCTGCCCGGCCTCGGCTCCGGCGCCTACGCGGCGGATCCATCATCCGAACATCATCTGCGCCTCCAGCCCAAGTTCTCATTCTGGGCTTTCGACTACCAGAGGCTGGGACTTGTCCCTCGCCAGGCCGACGTCTACGCCACGATTTCGGCCGCTCTGAACTGGATGCGGCAGCCGGATGGAGATCGAGCGCCCGTCTTCGATCAGTATCACAACCGGACAGTCATCGATCCCTCGGACTTCGGGCGATACACCGACGGTGTGGTTCAGAGCGCGATCTTGCGCTCCGCTGGCGCGGCTGAACTCGACTACAGGGGCGACCCAGACCTGAGCGCCGCCATGGTGGCGGTGCTTGAACGGCTGGCTCGCAAACCACCGTCGAAAGGCGGGAATGCGCTGCCCGAGTTCCTCCTGGCCATGGCTATGGGACGGCTGCGGATACATCCGGTGCACCTCGAATCGACCCTAGAAATGCTTGAACGCCACATCCCGCTCGCATCCGTTGAGATCGGTCTCCTTCTGGACATCGTGCGAGCCCGTTCTGGAGATTTCGCGAAAGTGGGCTAGACCGTCTAGTCCTCGCTCAGGGTCGGGTCGATGCCGCAGGGATGCCCGACGAGGTAGCGACCTGGAGCAGCCGGCGGCCAGCAGGATGGCGGCAGCGATCCCGTGCGGCGCCCAGGCAGACCCCGACCGTGATCCCGATCGGAATCGGAGCCCTTTGAACGTCCATCCTTTTTCGAGCCAAGAGTTCAGTTCGCCCGCGCACCGTCAGCCCAACGAGACATGCGATGTCGTCGCGCCCGTCCGAGATCACAAGGCTTGCCCGCCCCTAAACACCTGACCGGCTCACCGAGGTTCTATCGCTCCCTGAAGTTGTTCGGCGATCTCGTCGACTCCCTGCAACGAAGTCAAGAGCGCGAGCTTATCGGCGAGGGTCGGGGAATATGCGGCGACCTCGTCCTTCGAAATGTTGTGCCAGATGGGCAAGATAACCTTCTGACCGCTTGAGGCCTGCTTCGCGGCCAATCCGTTCAACTCCTCCTGTGGCCAGTGCTTCGAGAAGAAATTGTGCGAAAGAATCACGACTCCGAAGGTAGATCGCAAGAGACCTTCGTCGATCTTCTGCCGCAGGCTATCCCCAACGGTCAACACGGCTTCGTCGAACCAGACAGACAACCCACGAGCAGTCAGGGCTTCGTACAGAGGCCGCGCAATCGCGTCCTTGTCTTCAGATGCATGAGAAATGAAGAGGTCGAAGGCGACGGAGGATGTTGTTTTCGACCCCGTCACGACGTTGGTCGCTTCGTAAAGATTCTGGACGTAGCGAACAGACATTGTCCGTTCGAGCTCCCGGAGAGCCGACTCTTGCCTGCGGTCTCGCTCTCGGTTCGTCGCTTGATCGCGCTGATCGCGCTCCTTGTCGGCCTTCGCGCGCGCTTCGTACATTTGACGCTCTTTCGCGGCAGCTTTGGATTCGAGATCTGCCCGCTTTCGCTCAGCATCGTTGGCTTTACCATTGTGGCGCTGAGCATTTGACGCGTACATCCGGCGCGAAGAGTCAGATGTACTTGGTCTTTGAGCCGAAGCATTCGCGCTCGCTTCGTCCTTACGTTCCCGCGCGACAGTTGACGATTGATCCGCAGCTTGCTTCCGAAGCGTCTGAAGTTCGCGCGCATACCGCTCGTAGTCTGATTGCGCTGCCACATCCACCTCCGTGTGGAGCGTATCGGTCGGGCCGGACAGAAACGGGCCGCCATCCCGAAGGATGACGACCCGTCTCGTGTCTTACGCTGCGG
>JBDTNW010000076.1:0-6735 GCA_039933575.1 Pseudolysinimonas sp.
ACCCTTAAGGCGACGATCACCTTCATCGGGGTGCCGCCAGCTATCACCCCCGTGTTCATGGCCGTGGTCGTGATGATCGTGGTACTCGTGCAGTCGAAGCGGTTGCGCTCGGCCGTCTCTCGGCTGGTGCGCTCCATCCGACCAACGCCCCCCGCGCGTCCCGACCTGGAGGTAGCCCCGTGAGCGGGATCTCGACCAACGTTTCTGGGTTCGTCAGTAGGCTTTCCGCCTGGATCTTGACCAACGTCCCTGGGTTCTTTAGTAGGCGTTCCGCCTGGATCCCGGTGTTCGCAGCACTCGCGATCCTGGTGGTGATGATGGTCGGGGCACAGGTGCGTTTCGGCAACTTCCTCACCCCCCGTCTGCTTTCGTCGCTCCTGCTCGACAATGCCTACCTGATGATCCTCGCCGTCGGGATGACCTTCGTGATCCTGACCGGCGGCATCGACCTGTCGGTCGGCTCCGTGCTCGCCTTCACCGGCATCCTCGGTGCGCGGATGCTCGTTGAGGGCTCGCCCGTCGCCGTCGTCATCCCGGTCATGATCGTGGGCGGCTCGCTGATTGGACTGCTGATCGGCGTTCTCGTGCAGTTCTTCGACGTCCAACCATTTATCGCCTCGCTGGCCGGGCTGTTCCTGGCGCGCGGGCTCGCCTTCGTCGTCAGCCTGTCGTCGATTCCCGTCGTCGAGCCCAGCATCGTGTGGTTGCAGTCGACGAGGTTCTCGGTCGGCGGCTGGTACATCACCCCAACCGGCATCATCGCGATCCTGGTAGTGGTGGCTGCGGCTCTGGTGCTGGGCTACACCCGGTTCGGTCGCACGATCTACGCGATCGGCGGCAGCGAGCAGTCGGCACGGCTCATGGGCCTGCCCGTGATGCGCACCCGGTTGCTCGCCTACGTCGTCAGCGGCACCTGCGCGGGACTCGCCGGCGTCGTGTTCGCGGCGTCCGTCGGTGCCTACCCGCTGAACGGAGTCGGCACGGAGCTCGACACCATCGCAGCCGTGGTCATCGGTGGCACCCTCCTCAGCGGCGGCAGCGGCTTTGTCGTCGGCTCGATGATCGGCGTGTTGGTCTACGGCACGATCAAGGGCATCATCTCGTACCTCGGTGCCGAGTCGTCATGGGCACGAATCACTGTCGGTGCGTTGCTGCTGACCTTCGTTGTTGTGCAGCGCGCAATCGTCGCGCGCTCTACACGACGGCGATGACAGCGCGCAGTAGTCATCCCCAATCGTGATGAGAAGCCCAACGTCCACCACAATGTGAGCATGAACGGCAACGACGAAGGGCCCGTCGTCGAAGTCGAACGCGCGACGAAGCGCTTCGGCAGCGAGTTCGCGCTCGACGGCGTGAACTTTCGCCTGTTCGCCGGCGAAGTGCACTCGCTCATGGGTGAAAACGGCGCGGGTAAGTCGACACTCATCAAGGGAATCACCGGCGCGCTGCAGCTCGATTCCGGGTCGGTGCGGGTCGACGGCCGCGAGGTGCATTTCGCGACCCCTGCCGACGCACAGCAGGCCGGCATCCGTGCGGTCTATCAAGAGATCGACCTCCTGCCCAACCTCACGGTCGCCGAGAACATCCTGCTCGGCGACGAGCCACGACGGTTCGGGGGGATCGATTGGCGGGCGATGCGCGCCCGCGCGGCCGAGATCCTCGCCGAGCTGGGACTCAACATCGACCCGGCATCCCAACTCTCAACCCACCCGTTGGCAATCCAGCAACTCGTCGCCATCGCCCGCGCGATCTCGAGCGACGTCCGCGTACTGGTACTCGACGAACCGACCTCGAGCCTCGACCTCGACGAGGTCGCAGAGTTGTTCCGAGTAATCCGTGAGTTGAAAGATCGCGGCGTCGCCATCCTGTTCATCTCGCATTTTCTCGATCAGGTGTACGAGATCTGCGACCGGATCACGGTTCTGCGCAACGGCATGCTCGTCGGCGAGTACCTCACGACGGAGCTGCTGCGCATCGACCTCGTTCACAAGATGCTCGGCCACGATGCCGATGAGCTCGAAGCACGACCGCCGGTCGGTGGCTCCGCCGACCACGCAACGCCCTTTCTTGAGGCGCGCGGCCTGACCGCGGGGCGGGTATCGGACATCAACCTCGTGCTGGGCGAGGGCGAAGTGCTCGGTCTTGCGGGTCTGCTGGGCTCAGGACGCACAGAGGTGGCGCGCGCGCTCACCGGCATCGACTCTCTCGTGTCCGGAACAATCGTGCTTGACGGCACCACGATCACCCCCGGCAACCCGCGTCGAGCGATCGGGCTGGGCTTGACCTATTCGTCCGAGAACCGCAGGGCCGAAGGCATCATCGGCGAACTGACGGTGCGCGAGAACATCGTCCTCGCCCTCCAGGCTCAACGCGGCGTGCTTCGACGAATAGGGCTCGCGCGCCAACGGGAACTGGCCGCGAGCTGGATCGAAGCGCTCAGCATCCGCCCAGCATCTGCCGAGCAACTCGCCGGTGTACTGTCGGGGGGCAACCAGCAGAAGCTTCTGCTTGCCCGGTTGCTGGCCCTTTCTCCCCGTGTTCTCGTGCTCGACGAGCCGACGCGCGGCATCGACATCGGGGCCAAGGTCGAGGTGCAGCGTCTGGTCCGTGAGCTGGCAGAGAACGGGATGTCGGTGGTCTTCATCTCTGCCGAGCTCGAAGAAGTGCTGCGGGTGTCGGCGCGCGTCACCCTGCTCCGCGATGGACGCGTGATTGCCACCCATGCCGCCGATGCCCTCACCGTCGACGCTCTTCTTGCCCTGATCGCGCAGCCCGATGTCGACTGAAACGGACGGCCGCGGCGGCTCCGACGAAAAGTCCCGCCGCGCGGCCAACATCTTCGACGTCGCTCGGCTCGCTGGCGTCTCCCATCAGACGGTATCCCGCGTTCTCAACGATCTGCCGAACGTGCGGTCCGCGACTCGGTTGCGGGTCGAACAAGCGATTGCTCAGCTCCGTTACAGCCCATCCCCGGCCGCCCGCGCGCTCGTTACCCGTCGCACCCGCACGATCGGCTTGATTGTCCCAGGGACTTCGGATTACGGCCCGAACTCAACGGCGCTGCACTTTAATTTCGCGGCTCGCGCCGCCAGGTTCAGCGTCGACACTGTGAGTGCTCTCGACGCCGATCCCGTCGGTATCCGAGCCGCGATCGATTCGCTGTTGCGCCAACGGGTTGACGCGATTGTCCTGGTCGTCACCGATGTCTCGGTGCTCGCGACGGTGCTCGGGCTCGACATGAGCGTTCCCATCATTGCGGTGGCCGCGTCTGCACGCCCTTCACCGGCGTTGGTGTCATTCGACCAATACCGGGGAGCCCGGGCCGCGGTGCGCCATCTGATTGAGCTCGGCCACACGCGAATCCTCCACGTGGCGGGGCCGGCGGAAGCACCTGATGCGATCGAGCGGATGCGAGGCTGGCGCGACGAATTGGCGACGAACCGTCTCGCGATCCCCGAGGTCGTGCACGCCGATTGGACGGCTGCAAGCGGCTACCGTGTTGGCACCGATCTCGCCGCCGCGGTGCCCGGAACCGCAATCTTCGCCGCCAACGACCACATAGCCCTGGGGATCGTCTCCGCCTTGACCAGCCGCGGGTTGCGGGTTCCCGACGATGTCAGCATTGTCGGATTCGGCGACGTACCGGAAGCGGGATACCTGGCACCGCCGCTCACAACGGTGCGGCAAGACTACGCCGCGCTCGGCGGCCTGATCATGCAAAAGGTGCTCATCGCGATCGAGGAGCCGGATGCCGCCAGCGTCAGCACCCCACTCGCGACGCACCTCGTCGTGCGCGCCTCGACGGCCCGGCCGAACCCCGCTGCCTCCTAGCTCGCGGCGACCTAGCGCAGCGAACTAGCTCGGAGTGAAACGCTCCCGCAGGTCGACTTTGCGCACCTTGCCCGAGGCTGTGCGCGGCAATTCATCAACAACGACGACGTTCTTCGGGATCTTGTAGCGCGCGATGCGCCCGTCAAGGTGGGCGGCAAGCTCATCCGTCGAAAGCTCAGTACCCGGCCGCAGAGTCACGATCGCCCAGGGGGTCTCGCCCCAGCGGTCATCTGGGATGCCGATCACGGCAACGCCGGTGACGTCGGGCAGCCCGAGGATCAGGTCTTCGACTTCGGCGGGATAGATGTTCTCGCCGCCCGAGATGATCATGTCTTTGAGTCGGTCAGCGACGAACAGGTAGCCGTCGTCGTCGAGCGACCCCAGGTCGCCACTGCGAAACCAGCCGTCAGGCGTCAGCGCCTCCGCAGTGGCCTCGGGGTTGCCGTGATAACCGTGCGTGACGTTCGGACCGCGCACTTGGATTTCTCCGACCGACTCCCCGTCCTGGGCGACCACGCGCACCTCGGTGAAGAAGTGCGGAATACCGACCGACCCCATCTTCGCTCGGGTTTGCGCGGAGGGGAGGTAGGTGGCCCCGGGCGAAGCCTCGGTCATCCCGTAGCCCTGTGAGAACGACAAGCCGCGGGCTTCATAGGCCTCGAGTACGCGAGTCGGGACCGGGGAGCCGCCGCAGGTCAGTTTGGCGAGCGAACTCAGGTCGGTGTCATCCCAATCGGGATGCTCGGCCATGAACTGGTAGGTCGTCGGCACCCCACTCAACATCGTGACCCTGTGCCGCTCGATGAGACTCAGTGCCCGGCCCGGGTCGAACGCCCGCTCAAGCACTGCCGTGGCTCCCTTGAGGAGCACGGGAAGCAACCCCATCCCGAGGGACGCGGCGTGGAACAGGGGCGAGATGATCAGGGCGACGTCAGTCGAGACGAGGTCGACATCCACCAGCACGTTGAAGCTGTTCCAGGTCAGGTTGCCGTGGCTAAGCACCGCACCCTTGGGCCGGCCTGTGGTGCCTGACGTGTACAGGATCACCGCCGGGTCGTCGAGCCCGATGCCCGGCATCGGCGGATTCGGCTCGGCCGCCGCGACCGCGAGGTCGGCCGACCCCCCGATCTCAAGTGCTGCGATTGTCCCGCCGGGCGCTGTCTGTGTGACCGCCGCCTGCACGACGGCAGCCGAGCGTGCGTCGTGCACGATCAGTCGCGCCCCGCTATCGGACAGGATGTACGCAACTTCGGGCGCTGTCAGGCGGGTGTTGATCGGCACGAACACGACGCCAACTCGCGCCGCTCCAAACAGCACTTCAACGAAGGCGGGCTGGTTTTCACCCAGAAACGCGACGCGGTCGCCGGCAGCGATGCCGTGATCAGCCAACACCGCCGACCAGCGCGCTGACCGCTCGGCCAGCTGTGCATACGTGACAGTCTCGCCGTCACCGTGGATGAGAGCCACCGCGGTGGGCGACGTGCGGGCGCGCGCGGTCAGCCAGGATCCGATCCCGCGGTTCTGCATCGAGGCCTCCTCGTTGAGGTTCTGGTCAGTCGAGGTTCTGGTCAGGCGTAAAAGTTCTGGTCAGGCGTAAAAACGGTACAGCCCGCGCGCGACGACGGCTGGCTTCTGGCCACCCTCGATCTCGATCGTCTGGTCGACCGTGAGCTGGTAGCCGCCCGGGACCTCGTCAACCTCGACGATGACCGCCTTCATTCGGATGCGCGACCCCGCGGGGACCGGCGCCGGAAAACGCACCTTGTCGAGTCCATAGTTGACCTTCGTCCCGACCCCGGTCACATCAAGCAGTTCGGTCCAGAACGGCACGGCGAGCGACAAGGTCAAGAAGCCGTGGGCGATCGGTGCGCCGAACGGGCCAGCCTTCGCACGCTCCGGATCGACGTGGATCCACTGGTGGTCATCCGCGGCATCCGCAAAAGTGTCGATGCGCTGCTGCGTCACCTCGCGGTACTCGGTGTAGCCGAGATCCCGGCCGGCGACCGTCGGCAGTTCGGAGTAGTCGATCGTGGTCATGGGGTGGTCTCCTTCGGAGTGGGGTCGGCCAGCCGGAGCAGGCGCAGCGCGTTGTCGCGCAGGATCTTGCGTTCGACCGAGGCGTCGAGCCCATAGGCCGAGAAGTCGGTGCGCCACCGGGTCGGGTGGAGCATCGGAAAGTCCGAGCCGAACAGCACGCGGTCTTGGAGGTAGCTGCGGGCGGCGCGCACCAGGTTGTCGGAGAAGTACTTGGGCGACCATCCGGAGAGGTCGATCCAGACGTTGGTCTTGTGGGTCGCAATCGACAGCGCTTCGTCTTGCCACGGCACCGACGGATGCGCGAACACGATGTCGAGATCGGGGAAGTCGGCGGCGACCCCGTCGAGGAGCATCGGGTTGGAGTAGCTCAGCCGTAAACCCGCGCCGCCGCGGAGGCCGGCGCCGATCCCGGTCTGGCCGGTGTGCACGAGCATCGGTACCCCGAGTCGCGCGAACTCCGCGTAGAGCGGGTAGTACGCCTCGTCTGACGGATCGAACCCCTGAACAGTGGGGTGCACCTTGAAGCCGCGCACGCCGGACTCTTCACCCAACCGGCGAGCGAGCTCGACCGCGTCGGCACCGGTTCGCGGGTCGACCGAGCCGAATGGAATGAGCACGTCGGAGTGCCGAGCGGCGCCGCTCGCGATCTCGGCGCTGTCGAGCGGAGGGTGGCCCAACTGGGTGCGGGCATCAACCGTGAACACGACCGCCGCCATCCTCAGGCTCCGGTAGAGGTCGGCAATCGCATCGATTGTCGGACGCTCATCTGACGTGAAGTACGCGGATGCCGCCTCGGCGAGCGCGGGAGGCAGCGCCGTGCGCCCCGCCTCGTCGATCTCGATGTGCACGTGCACGTCGAGCGCCTCG
>JBDTNW010000077.1:0-6719 GCA_039933575.1 Pseudolysinimonas sp.
CAACGCGACGGCGGGCAGTCGCAGTACATCGTCAGCCCCATCCCGGAACGTCGGGCCGACTCGTTCGCCGGGGTGACCGAGTGGATGCTCGCGCACTTGGGAGAGGAGCTGACCGTCGACCAACTCGCCCGCAAGGCGCTCATGTCGTCGCGCACCTTCGCCCGTCGATTTCGTGCTGACCTCGGTACGACGCCGGCGGCCTGGCTCAACCGTCAGCGCATCCTGCGGGCACAGCAGTTGCTCGAACAGAGCGACTCGGGGCTCGAAGAGGTGTCCCGTCTTGCCGGCTTCGGCACCGCGGCGGTGATGCGGCACCACTTTCTTAAGGTGCTGCTCACCACCCCGACCGCCTATCGACGCACCTTTGGGGAACGCCGTATTTTCGAGGAGCGCCGCACCTTCGAGGAGCGTCAGGCGGGTTAACGCGTTAGTCCGCCGACGCGACGACCGTCGTACCCATCGCGGTGATCGTTTCCTCGCCAGCTGTGACAACCACGGCGCGCGCCACCCCAACGACGGACTCGCCGATCGCAAATCCCCCGTCGAGCGAGAACACGATGACCGGGGCGTTGACGGTCAGAGCCGCGCCAGCGTCGAGTACCCGCATCCGGAGCCCCGCCCCCTCGGGTGCGAAATCGCTCACCTCGTTCGCGACGGTTGGCACGAGCACTGGTGCGGGCAGGGCACGAAAGTCGAGCACGGACAACAGTTCGGCAATGTCGACGTGCTTCGGGGTAAGGCCGCAGCGCAGCACGTTGTCAGACGGCCCCATCAGCTCGATTCCGAGGCCTTCCTGATACGCGTGGATGTTTCCGGCTGGCAGGTAGAGCGCTTCGCCACGGCGGAGCCCGACCGTGTGGAGCAGCAGTGAAATCACGATGCCGGGGTCGCCCGGGAAGTGCTCGACCAGCCCGCGCACCGTGCGCCACGAGTCGCCCGTGGCCGCCTGAGCTGCAGCCGAGATGACTGACACGATCTCGGCGACGTCCGGATCCCCCGACAACAGCCATTCGAAGACCGGACGGATGTCGGCATCCGTCCGTAATTCGGAGAGGAGATGGCCGACGCCCCCCACATCGAGTACCGCCCGGGTCTCGGCGACAGCGCGAAACCCGCACAGCGCGCGGAACTCGTCGCTCAGCGCGTAGATCATCTCGGGCTTGGCGTACGGGTCCTTGTAGTTGCGGTTCGGCGCGTCGAGAGGGATGCCTGCGGCATTCTCGCGCGCGAAGCCCTCCCGAGCTTGAGCTGTCGTCGGATGCACTTGCAACGACAGGGTGCTCGCGGCGGCCAGGATCTTGAGCAGGAACGGCAGCTCACCAACGACATCCCGCAGGTCTTCGCCCGACGGCACGATTCGGGCCGGTGAGACAGGGTGAGTGCCCAGCCAGAGTTCGGCCTCGGGGCGTCCGGTCGGAATCCGACCGAGCAGGTCGGAGATGGCCGTCAGCGAACCCCAGTCGCTCTCCCGAGGGTCATTGGTGATCTCCACGAACATCGCACACCCACTTTCCGCCGCTCTTGCACCAAAGTACCAACGCCATAGGCTGCGCCGTGCACAGGCTCGTAGGCTCCGGATATGGAAATCAGCACCCCGGATTTTTCGACATTGACCAGCGACTTTTACGGCTTCGAGGACGGACTCGCCGACAACGAGAAGGAGCTGCTGCTCAAGCTTCGGCACTGGCTCGAGACCGACGTCAAGCCGATCGTCAACGACCACTGGGCGCGGGCCGAGTTTCCGATGATGCTCGTGAAGGGTCTTGCCGATCTCGGCATCTTCGGGATGCCGTGGGAAGAGACCCGTCCATTCGAGAACACCGCCGTCTTCCGCGGCTGGGTCGCCCTCGAACTGGCGCGCATCGACGCCTCGGTTGCGACGCTGGTCGGCATGCAGAACGGCCTCGTGATGGGAGCCATCGGCGTAGCCGGGTCGCCCGAACAGCGCGCCGAATGGATGCCCAAGTTCGCGACCGGCGAATGGCTGGGATGCTTCGCCCTCACCGAGCCGCTCTCGGGATCCGACTCCGCTCAAGGACTGCGCACTGTCGCGGAGCGCGACGGCGACGACTGGGTGATCAGCGGCTCGAAGCGCTGGATCGGCAACGGAACCATCGCGTCGCACGCGATCGTCTGGGCCAAGAGTTCGGAAGACGGCCAGGTGAAGGGCTTCCTGGTTCCCACCTCGACGCCCGGCTGGTCGGCATCCAAAATCGAGAACAAGCAGGCGTTGCGCATCGTGCAGAACGCCGACATCACTCTCGACAAGGTGCGCGTTCCGGAGGCGAACCGGCTTCAGAACGGCAACTCGTTCCGCGACACGGCCGCCGTGCTGCGGCTCACCCGCGCCGAAGTGGCCTGGGCTGCCGTTGGAAACTCGATCGGCGCCTACGAGGCCGCGGTGAAGTACGGGTCGGAGCGCATCCAATTCGGCAAGACGATCGACGGCCACCAGCTCATCCAGGAGCACTACGCCAAGATGCTCGGCAACATCACCTCGTCGATCGCACTCTGCACCCGAGTCTCGGCAATGCTCGATGAAGGCATCCAAAAAGACGAGCACGCCGCGCTCGCGAAAGAGTTCACCACCTCACGGATGCGCGAGACCGTGGCGTGGGCACGGGAGAGCATGGGCGGCAACGGCATCGTGCTCGACTACGACGTCATGCGTCACTTCGCGGATGCCGAGGCGCTCTACTCGTACGAGGGAACCCGCGAGATGAACACCCTCATCGTCGGTCGCGCCATCACCGGCAAGGCCGCGTTCGTCTGAAACCCGGGACCGCTAACCTGAGCGAATGACCACGGCCGGCGCGAGCGCATACCGCCGCACGTTGGCCATCGCCGGAATCTTCACGCTGATGTCGGGTGACACCTGGCGTTACATGCTCACCTGGTGGGGCTGGGGTGCGATCGTTCTGATCCTCACCGTGCTCGGAATCATTGAGCTGGTACGCAGCCGCATCGACCTGCGCCGGCTGCCCATCCTGCTCCTGGCCACGCTTGCCCTCATGACTCTTTCGATCGCCTGGTCGAATTACCGATTTGAGAGCGTGATCGGCGTGGTCGCCACTGTCGTCACGACGACGTTCGCGGTGTTCCTAGCGACCTGCTTCACGTGGGACCAACTCGTTGATGCCCTCGTATTCACGACACGCTTCATCCTCGGCGTCTCGCTCCTCTTCGAGCTCTACGTCTCGGTCTTCGTCGGCTACCCCACGCTGCCGTTCTTCGTCAACTACCACTCGCTGCCTATCATCCCCGCGGCGTTCTACTGGTCGCAGGAGCTGCTGTTCGAGGGCGGTCGCATCCAGGGCATCCAAGGCAACGCGAACCTCCTGGCGATTACCGCCCTGGTCGCTCTCATCGTCGGCTTCACGCGGTCGGTCGCCGGACGCGGCAACCGCCTCGGCCTAGTCTTCTGGTCGATCGTCGCCGTCGCGGTGCTGCTCCTGACCCGCTCGAGCACCGTCCTGATCGCAACCGTCGCCGTCGGGGTTGTCACCCTCGTCGCGTGGTTCGCTCGCCGCGGCTCCGGTCGACGGCGAACGATCACGCTCGTCGCGTTCGTCCCGTTCCTTGCGGCTGTCGTAACGGCCGCCGTGGCATTCCGCGAGCCCCTGCTTGGTCTGCTGGGCAAGAGCGACGACCTCTCCCACAGACTCGAAATCTGGACGTCGGTCGCGAATCTCGCCGCCGAACACCCCGTCGCGGGCTGGGGATGGGTGAGCTATTGGGCGCCCTGGGTAGAACCGTTCCGTCACCTCGCTGTGTTCAACGGCGTCACCTATCTGCAAGCCCACAACGCCTGGCTCGACATCTTCTTGCAACTCGGGATCATCGGGCTCGTCGTGATGGGGCTGTACGTGCTCACCACCATCATGCGTAGCTGGTCCTACGCGCTCGATGGGCCGGGCGGGAACGCCCTCTTGCCCCTGGCGCTGATCACCGCACTGCTCGTCCAATCTCTCGCCGAGAGCCGCCTGCTCATCGAGATCGGCTGGGCGCTGCTGGTCATCATCAGCATTCGAACGGCGTCCAATCGTTGGGCTCGCGGCGACAGTGGCGGGGCTCGGATCGCTCCTCCGGTCGCGACGCGCGCCACCTAAGCCGTCGTAGCGCGCGACCAGCGCCGGATGACGAAGATGGTCTGAGCGGTCACCGAGACCATCTCGCCGATCGCGAGCCCCCAGGCACCGCCCGCCGCGCCCAACAACCCGGCGAGCACCAAGATGGCGGGTACCCCCGCGGTCGCCCCCAGGATGACGCACACCAGGAAGTCGCGACGGGCGCCCAGTGCAACCAGGATGACGCGACCGAGGGCAGTGCCGACCGCGATCCCCAGAGTTGCGACCCCGAACCCGAGGGCCGTGAACTCGTCGATCGCCACGGCCGGCCCGAAGAGCAGCGACGTCAAGAGAGGGCCGAGGGTCGCGAAGGCCACGAATCCCGTCACTCCGAGTCCGAGGTGGGCTAAGACCGCGAGACGTGCTCGTGGCGGGAAGCGGACCTGCCCGGCCTCCACCACCCAGCCCTGAGCCGCGTTGCCGAGCGCGGACGCGGCGTACTGACTCATCCGGTAGAACTTGTCGCCCGAGACATAGGTCGCGGCCTGGGCGACCGTAGCCACCGCGCCGACGAGCGTCACGGCCAGGGCGTTGTACGCACCCCCGGCGACCTCGATCGCCATCGCCGACCCGTTGCGACGCAGCATCCGTCCGACCTCGCCACGCGCCCCCCGATGGTGCCGTAGCCCGCCGATGGTGCGGACGGTGAAGATGGCGGTGCTGACGAGTGAGGCGACGATCAGCAGGAGCGGGTACCAGAACACGACGCCCGTGGTTACCAGCAGCCCCGCGGCGGCGAAGGTTGCCAGCATCCGCGGCACGATCTCATAGTGCACCAGGAGCCCGGCCTTGCCGACGCCGACCATGTACCAGGCGGCCGAGAGACCGCTCGCGGCGAGTGCGACCGTCATCAGAGCGGATTCGAGGGCATGACCGGGAGGTGCCACAAGGGCCGCGACCACCACGGCAGCCGCGGTGAACGGCAGGAACATCACCAGTCGAGCCGGGAGGCTTTCGCGCAGAACATCCGCACGATCTCCAGGCTGGGCACGGGCCACCATCGTCGGCCCGACAGTGTTGTAGCCGAGCGATACGAAGAGTGCGGCAAACGCTCCGGCCGACTGCCCGACGGCGATCGCCAGCCACGAGTCGGCGCCAGCCAGACGGGAGAGCAGCGGCAGAAAGAGGAACGGCGTAACCAGGGAGAGGAACGGCAATCCCGCGAACGCAACGACGCGGCGCAGGAACCCGCGGTGCTCCGCGCGGCGGGGATCGAGGTCGCCGTCGGCGGGCTGAACGCCGTCCTCGGTCATTGTCCACAGCGTAGCCGTAGAGCCCGGCCGTGCCGTGGAGGCCGGACGTGACCGGATAACATGGCCGGTGTGTCTGTCGCGCATCCCACCGCCGATGTTGCCGACTCGGCTGTCATCGGTGAGGGTTCGAAGGTCTGGCACTACGCGCAGGTGCGCGAAGGTGCGCGACTCGGGCAGAACTGCATCATCGGTCGCGGGGCCTACATCGGCACCGGCGTCGAACTCGGCGACAACTGCAAGGTACAGAACTACGCCCTGGTCTACGAACCCGCGAAGCTCGGCAACGGGGTCTTCATCGGACCGGCCGTCGTCCTCACGAACGACCATTTTCCGCGCGCTATTAACGGTGACGGATCGCTGAAGTCGGTCCACGACTGGGAGCCGGTCGGCGTCACCATCCACGAAGGTGCCTCGATCGGCGCGAGTGCGACCTGCGTCGCCCCGGTCACCATCGGGCGTTGGGCCCTGGTCGGCTCGGGCGCCGTCGTGGTCAAAGACGTTCCCGACTTCGCCCTGGTCGTGGGCAGCCCGGCACGCCGGGTCGGCTGGGTGGGCAAGGCTGGGGTTCCCCTTGAGCCTGGGCCGAACGATGAATGGGTCTGTCCTCAGACCGGCGAACGCTACCTCGAGACCAACGGCGCCCTGAAAGAGGCTGACTCATGAACGACTTCATCCCGCCCGCCAAGCCGATCATCGGCGAAGACGAGATCGACGCGGTCACCCGTGTGATGCGTAGCGGCATGATCGCCCAAGGCCCCGAGGTCGCGGCCTTCGAGACCGAGTTCGCCGCGCACTTCGTCGACGGTCGGCCCACAGTGGCGGTGAACTCGGGCACCTCCGGCTTGCACCTCGGGCTACTCGCAGCCGGAGTCGGCGCGGGCGACGAGGTCATCGTGCCGTCGTTCACGTTCGCCGCGACCGGGAATTCGGTCGCTCTTGCCGGGGGTAACCCGGTGTTCGTCGACATCGAGCCCGACACGTTCTCACTCGACCCTGCCGCCGTCGAAGCGGCGATCACGCCCAAGACCAAGGGCATCATGCCGGTCCACCTGTACGGTCACCCGGCGAAGCTGCGGGAGCTGGCTGCGATCGCGCAGAAGCACGGCATTGCGCTCTATGAAGACGCCGCGCAGGCCCACGGCGCTTCCCTCGACGGAAAGGCTGTCGGTACCTGGGGCACGTTCGCGATGTTCAGCCTCTATCCGACCAAGAACATGACGAGCGGCGAGGGCGGCATGGTGACCTGTGCCGACGACATCCTGGCCCGCTCGGTGAGGTTGCTGCGCAACCAAGGCCAAGAGCGTGTGTACGAGAACGAGGTGATCGGGTTCAACGCCCG
>JBDTNW010000078.1:0-6695 GCA_039933575.1 Pseudolysinimonas sp.
AAACTCGAGCAGGGCGGTGGCACCGACCAATCGACGCCACCCGACCAGACCGAGCAGCCGCAGACCCTCGATGGCGGGCAGATCGACAACCTCGAGCAGCAGCTCCAGCAGGGAACCGACGAGCGCGACCACTATCTCGATGGCGAACAGGGTGACTTCGGGTCGGGGACGGATCGTCCATGGTGAGCACCAAAGGTGACCGGAGCCAGTACTCGGGGGGATCGGAAGGCGCACCTCCTTCGCCGCCGCCCGGGGGATATCGCGGGGCGCGACGAGTGCCGCCCGTTCAGCCACCTCCCGCCTCCGCCTCCGCACCCGTGGTCGCGCGTCCGCCGAGCACGCTCAGTTGGATTGCACTCGGCGCTGCGGCATTGCTCGCCCTCGTGCTGCTGTGCATGTGGGCGGCCGGGGCGACGCAGGCGATCTATGGCGTCGTGACGCTGGCGTTCCAGCTCGGGGTGGTGATTGCCGTCGTGGCAGCGCTCACCGACCGACGAGGACGAGCGCTCGGCTCGATCGCGGTCGCCATCGTGTTGCTGGTGAATGTGGGCACGATCGGCGCCGCGAGCGCTATCGGCCACCATCCGGTCCCTGGAGCTGTCGCCGGCGCGACCGTCGACCCGGAGGCTCAGCACTGGGCCGCGTACCCGGGAATCAAGGACCAGAGCGAGAACGAGATCCTGGCGCGTACGTCACTTGAGGATGCCGTGGCCGCTGGCGACGAGCTAATGGCCGCGATCCGAGCCCGACTGACCCGCGACTTCGGGTTTGCCTGGGTAGCAGGGGTCGCAAGCAACACCCGCCACGAGCGCAATGGCTACGGCGGCGAGTCAATGCTCGTGCAGTACCGCTCGGGAACCTGGGCGACGACGGTTCCGATCACGGACTACAACCTCAAGCGCGAGGTGATGAACACGATTGACGAGGTGCTTCAGGACTACGGCTTCTGGGGTGCGGTGGCGTTCAACGAGCCGTCGAGCGGATTCGACCCGGCCTACATCGCACGCCTCTACGGCAGCACCGACCCCCGAACGCAGCCCTTGTGGTCGTGGTACAGCAACAACGATCCCGGCCCGATCAACTTCTATGCCAGTATCTCCGACCTCACTCACGACGACGACGGCACCTTCCGCGCAGCGCGTGTGGCACAGGTCGCAGGCAGCAATGAACCGATCGAGGGGCTGCAAATCTCGGTGCTCCTGCGGGAGGTTCTCAGCGAGGCCGACGTCGAGGAGTTTCAGCAGCGCATGAAGGACTACTGAAGGTCTAGGCTGGAAGGCTGCCCCCGGTGACGGGGGCGGCATTTCTCGCCATGTCAGAGTCCACGCCACGCACCCCTCGCCACGGAACCGCGCGCACCCTTGTGAGGTTGCTGCCGTTCGTGCGCTCCGCCCTGCCCCGAATCGTGCTCGGGATGGTCTCTGCGCTGCTCGCCGGTCTCGTCGCACTCGGGCTTCCGCTCGTGCTGCAGGCCCTCGTCGATGGTCCGTTGTCGAGCGGGGACGGATCGCAGATCTGGCCCGCGGCGATCATCGTTCTCGTGCTCGGGGTGCTCGAGGCAGCCTTCATCCTGGCTCGCCGGTTTTTCGTGCTGACCCCAGGAACCCACGTTGAAGCCGCGATGCGCAGGACGCTCTACGCGCGGCTGCAAGATTTGCCGGTCTCGTTTCACGACAAGTGGCAGATCGGGCAGCTGCTCTCCCGCGCGATGAGCGATCTCGGATTGATCCGCCGTTGGCTCGCGTTCGGCATCGTTCTGCTGGTTGTGAACTTCGTCATGATCGCAGTCGGCGCGGTCGTGCTGTTCTTCTGGAACTGGATCCTCGCGCTCATCTTCCTGGTCTGCTCGATCCCGCTCTGGATCTACGGCTACGTGTTCGAGCAGAAATACTCGGTGGTCGCACGGCGCTCGCAAGACCAGCAGGGTGATCTCGCCACCGCTGTCGAAGAGAGCGTTCACGGCATCCGGGTTCTCAAAGCGTTCGGACGCGGTAAGTATTCGCTCGAGAAATTCACCCGTCAGGCCGACGAACTGCGCGGTACCGAACTCGACAAAGCCCGCGCGATCGCGAATATCTGGCTGTGGTTGTTGTTGGTTCCGGATGTCGCCTTCGCCCTGTGCCTCGGAGCCGGCGTGTGGCTGGTCGCACAAGATCAGATGACGGGCGGAGCGCTTGTCGCGTTCTTCGCGACGGCTACCGTTTTGCGGTTCCCGATCGAGTCGATCGGGTTCCTGCTCTCGATGACCTTCGACACCCGCACCGCCGTCGACCGGTTGTTCGAGGTACTCGACGAGCCCAACCCGATCGTCGACCCCGAGAACCCTCTCACCGTCCGCAAGCCCGAAGGTCGGCTTTCGTTTGAAGGCGTTCACTTCCGCTACCCCGACACGCACGCCTCCAGCCCCGATCTCGTCGATGGCGTCGACCTCGTGCTCGAGCCCGGCGAGACGATGGCGCTGGTCGGCCTGACCGGGTCGGGCAAGACGACGCTGACCGCGCTCACCACCCGGCTCTACGACGTGACCGGTGGGGCGATCAAACTCGACGGGGTCGACATCCGGGATCTGACTCGCGAAGAGCTGCGTCGCCGCATCGCGATGGCGTTCGAAGACGCGACACTGTTCTCGGCATCCGTTCGGCAGAACGTGTTGCTCGGTCGCCCCGAACTGGCGGAGCCCTCACCCGAAGGGGATCGAGTTCTTGCCGAAGCGCTCGATATCGCGCAGGCCGAGTTTGTCGCCGAACTACCCGACGGCGAGAACACGACGGTCGGCGAGGAGGGGCTTTCGCTCTCGGGCGGACAGCGACAGCGGCTCGCTCTCGCGCGGGCGGTGGCGGCGAATCCCGCGGTACTCGTGCTCGACGATCCGCTCTCGGCACTCGACGTCGACACCGAGGCGCGGGTCGAAGCGGCCCTGCGCCGGGTACTCGCCACCACGACCGCGCTGATCGTCGCCCACCGACCTTCGACCGTGCAGCTCGCCGACCGGGTGGCTCTGCTGCAAGACGGCCGCGTGACCGCAGTCGGAACTCACTCCGAGTTGCTCGCGACGAATGAGCACTATCGCTACGTGATCTCATCCCTCGAACCCGACAACCGGCGGGAGGTGGAGAAGTGAGCGTCAGCGGGGTCGAAGGCGAAGAGCGCAACGACTACTCGCGCGAGGAGAGCAAGCTGATCCGCGCGCGCTCGATTCGCCTGCTCGGGTCGCTGTTGCGTCCGCTACGGGCCCGCATCGCGGTGACGTTGATCGTTGTCGTCGTCAGCACGGCTAGCCAGGTCGCCGGACCTGCACTCATCGCGTTCGGGATCAACCGAGGGCTGCCCGCCGCGCTGAAGGGCGACCTCCTGCCCCTCGGGCTTGGCGTCGTCGCGTACCTCGTGGCCGGGATCCTCGGGGCCGTGCTGATCGCCTGGTACACGATGCTTTCGGCTCGAGTGAGTCAGGAGATTCTGTTCGACCTGCGCCGACGGGTGTTCCTGCATGCGCAGCGGCTGAGTCTCGAGTTTCACGAGAGCTACACCTCGGGGCGCATCATCGCGCGTCAGACCAGCGACCTCGAGTCGATCCGCGAGCTTCTCGACTCGGGCCTTAACGGGCTCGTGCGCGGCGTGCTCTACATGACTTTCGTTGCGATCGCCCTCGTCGCGTTCGACCCGGTGAGCGGGCTCGTGATAGCTGGTGCCCTCATCCCGCTCGCGTTCCTCACCCGGTGGTTCCAAAAGCGTTCGCGGCAGGGGTTCCGGTTGACCCGCACTGTCTCCGCCCGGGTGATCGTCAAATTCGTCGAGACGATGACCGGCATCCGGGCAGTCAAGGCGTTCCGCACTGAGAGCCGCAACGACACGGAGTTCGGCGGACTCGTCGAGGACTACCGGGATGCCAACGCCAAGGTCATCAGACTGTTTGGCTTTTTCGACCCCGGACTGATCCTGATCGGAAACGCCGCCGTCGCCGTCGTACTGCTCGTCGGCGGATTCCGGGTGATCGATGGTGGTCTCGAGATCGGGTCGCTACTGGCCGTGCTGCTCTACACCCGTCGCTTTTTCGACCCGATGGAGGAGATGGCGATGTTCTACAACTCCTACCAGTCGGCCGCGGCGGCGCTCGAGAAGATCTCCGGTGTGCTCGAAGAAGAGCCCAGCGTGCCCGATCCGGTGACGCCGATTGACCTGTGGTCGGCGAAGGGAGCGATCGACTTCGACGACGTGCGCTTCGCCTACCACGACGATCGCGTCGTGCTGCCCGAATTCTCGCTCGACATCCCGGCCGGTCAGACCGTCGCCCTCGTCGGCTCGACCGGGGCGGGCAAGTCGACGCTCGCCAAGCTCCTCGCCCGGTTCTATGACCCCAGCGCTGGCACCATCCGGCTCGACGGCGTCGACCTACGGAGCCTGCACCCCAAAGACCTCCGTCGCGCGATCGTGATGGTCACGCAGGAGGCGTATCTGTTCAGCGGATCGGTCGCCGAAAACATCGCGCTCGGCAAGCCCGACGCGACGATCGACGAGATCCGTGCGGCGGCGCGAGCAGTCGGGGCGGACACGTTCATCGAGAAGCTTCCGGATGGCTACGACACCGACGTGAACAAACGTGGCGGCCGCGTCTCGGCCGGTCAGCGACAGCTGCTGTCGTTTGCGCGCGCATTCCTCGCCAACCCGGCCGTGCTGATCCTCGACGAGGCGACTGCATCCCTCGACATCCCGAGTGAGCGCCTCGTTCAGGAGGGTCTCACAACCCTGCTGGCCGACCGCACGGCGATCATCATCGCCCACCGGCTCTCGACGGTGTCGATCGCCGATCGGGTGCTCGTGATGGAGCATGGGGCAATCATCGAAGACGGCACGCCGAAGGAGCTGATTGGCGGCACCGGTCGGTTTGCCCGACTCCACGCCGCCTGGCGCGACAGTTTGGTTTAGGTCGCTCCGGAGCGCCGGGTCACTGATGTCAGAGCGATTGCGTAGATTACGAGGACGCGACCTGGGCAATTGACCCGGATGTGGGATCGATCACGGAGGGTTGACAGGTGGTTCTGACCGTCGAGCAAACCACCGCCATTCGACGGCGGAACACCCAATGGCGAGTCAACCCGCAGATTCCGAGTTGGGTCGACATAGAAAGTGTTCCCCTTGACCAGTTCTACACACGGCCCGAGATCGCCAATGCCTGCTATCGGGACCTCCTCGCGTACCTGGTGGCCGATGGTTGTGACCCTGCGTCGTTCACGTATCTAGAGCCGTCTGCGGGGCGTGGGGCGTTCCTCGACCTGCTGCCTCCTTCGACGCGCATAGGGCTCGATATCGAATCGCAACGCGCCGACGTCATCGAGACGGACTTCCTGTCGTGGGATCCGCACCCTAGCGACATGCCGATCGTCGTGGTGGGCAATCCGCCGTTCGGTTATCGTGCGTGGCTGGCCCTCCAGTTCGTCAATCATGCCGCGACCTTCGCGGAGTACATCGGGTTTATCCTTCCTATGGCTTTCCAGAGCGACGGTAAGGGCAGTCCGAAGCTTCGCGTGTGTGGCATGCACCTCGTTCATTCCGAGACTCTCCCCCCAGACGCGTTCATCGATGGCAACGGCCGTAACGTAAAGGTCAACGCGCTGTGGCAGATCTGGAAGCGCGGCGATCAAGACATTCAGCCCGAGCCAACCTGCGACGAGTGGATTGACCTCTTCACTGTCGACGAGCGCAAGGAACGGCTCTGTGGGCAGGAACGCATGCACGAGGCAGATTTCTTCTTGCAGCGAACGTTCTACCGCGACCCCCCCGGCCTCGTGACTGACTTTGCTGACGTCAAATACGTGTGCGGATACGGAATCGTCATCAAGAAGGATCGCGAGCAAGTGCTCGAGATCCTCAACTCCACTGATTGGCATCGGTACAGCAATCTCGCAGCACATAATTGCCACCACATCAGCATGTATCACATCAGAAGGGCGCTGACTGATGCCGGACTCCGTGATCCCGAATCCGCTTGACACTTCCGACCCAGTAGCACTCATGGCCGGTGTGCTCTTGCTGCACAGCGATTCGGACAAGTGGCTTGACGCGCCCTTCGAGCGGATCAAGCGCGTATCAAACACCAGGGTCGGCGCCGTTGGCCAGGACTTCATGGAGAACTACGCGGCGAGTCTCGGGGTCGAGTGCATCTTTCCACTCAATGCGGCGGGCAAGCGGGCCACGCAGAGCCCCTGGGATATCCAACTCGACGGCATCAAGTTTGAACTGAAGACGGCCAGCGAGGACGTTTCTGGCAACTTTCAGTTCAATCACATCCGCCTCCACCGGGTTTACGACGCCGTCCTATGTTTAGGCATCGCACCCGCGACCCTTTACTTCGGGATGTGGACGAAGGCGGACATCGCGACCGGCAAGGCCGGGTCGATAGTCTCAATGGAAAAGGGGGCGAACGCGAGCTACAAGCTCACGAAGAGGTCCGCAAACCTCAGCCCCATCTCGGAATTCAGGGACACCTTTACGGACTTCCATTCCGATTGGAAGCCCTAGCCGCCTGATCTAACAGGCTCCTGGAGTTCAAGGAAGGTAACCGGCCAGCCGGAGGTTCACTCGGTACCCGCTGGTTGTCTCGACGAGCGGCGTGCCTTCGGCGCGGAAATGTTCGAGTGCCCGGTCTTCGTGACCGATTGCCGGGTGACCTGAGGCGCGGATCACGCGCCACCACGGCA
>JBDTNW010000079.1:0-6695 GCA_039933575.1 Pseudolysinimonas sp.
AGATCTTCAACCCGGCGCTTCGGGCGCCGATGGTGGTGTTCTCCGCGATCTACCCCGTGCTGCGTGAGGTGCGCAAGCAGCACCTGCGGCGGGTTGCGAAGGATGGCGGGGTCGGCCCGTCCGCCTGGGCTGGCTGAGTCGACCCGGCCCGAAAGTCTCCCGGTCAGGGGCGCAGGAACAAGTCGTCGAAGGTGATGGGCTGCAAGCCGCGATTGCGGATGGTCGTCACCAGTTCGTCGTAATGCCCCAGGATCGTCGGCTGGTTGGCGTGGCCGATGACGATGCGCTGAGCCGTGACCCAGCGATCAATCAGCATCGACATGTTGGCATCGCTGATCGGCCCCGAATCGCCGACCGACCCGTACCAGTGGATCGCCTGCGCGTAGCCGACGCTACGCGCCGCGGCGAGCACCCGACCGTCGGCGTTGCCATACGGCGGGCGGAAGTAGGGCGCGGCCTCAACCCCGAAAGTCGTGCGGATGAAATCTCCGCATCGTTCGAGCTGGGATTGGATCTCCCCGTCGCTGATCTTCGTCAAATCGGGATGATTCCAGGTGTGGTTCGCCAGCTGGATCTGACCCGACTCGACCATCGGTCGCAGTGCATCGGCGTGATCGGTCCACCCCGGAAAAGCGGCAGTCACGAAGAAGGTGATCCGCATCCCGGTTTTGCGGGCGAACTCCGCATAGGCACCGACGACGTCGCTCGAGGCCCCGTCGTCGACGGTGAACGCGATGAGGTTGCCGTCGCCGGGGAGTCCGTGGATCATCCCGCCCGGAATCGGGATCTTGGTCAGATGCGGGATCGGAAAGTACGCCGGCATCAGAGTCGGCGCTCCCGCGACGTGTGGCACGACGCGAGCATGATCGACGGCGCGTGGGAGTGGGGGTGCCTGCGGCGTTTCGGCGTAGGCGAATCCGCCGCCGACCGCTCCGGCGGCGGCAGCGGTGCCGAGAGCGGCGAGTCCGGTGATCACGGTGCGGCGTTTCATCGCGGCGCCGGGAACATTGTCATCGTCAGAACTTCCGCGTGAACGGGAGGGGCTTGCGCATCCTGACCAGCAGGAGCAGGGGCACAATCACGTAGGGAAGGTTGAACGCCAAGAACTTCACCGGGTTCTGCGTCTGAAATTCAGGTTCACCGAAGAATTCGACCCCAAAAACGACGATTCCGGTGATTCCCGCGATCATCGTGGCGTAGATCACGGAGGGGAGTTGGATGCGGTTCCAGCCGCGGATGAGTGACGGCACGAGCACGAGGTAGAAGGCCAGGTACACGAAGGCCGACAGGCCGGTGACCATGCGCATCCAAACCGGCGGGTTCATGAACAACGGGTCGGCATCGTGGGCGTACCAATAGTTGGAGTCGACGAGGAACGTGCCGTTGGGATGCGTGAAGTCGATGCCGACGGTGGGCAGCATGTCGGCGATACACGACGTGACGATGAACAGGGTGAAGAAGACCGCGAACACGATGTCGATCGGGCGTTTGCGCAAGGGCAGGTTCGCAACGACGCGAGCCTCGGGCAGAGTCACGGCGTCAGCCTAAGGCTCCGCCGTGTGCTCGCGCAGGTATGCTCGGAACGAACCACGGGAGTCCGGTATGCCGGGCTGAGAGGAAGCGACCCACGCTTCGACCGTCGAACCTGATCCGGATCATGCCGGCGCAGGGAGGCCTTCTCTTCGGCAGACGCCGACCCGTGCCCCTTCAACGGAAAGGGCACGACAGTGCACCACTCAACTCACCGGGTAGTTTCGTCAGCCGCCGCGCTGGCCGCAGCTACTCTGGTTCTCGTCGGATGCGCTCCCGCCTCCGACGCACCGGTCACTCTGACGCTGGTCACGCACGACTCGTTCGCTTTGAGCGAGGGAACGCTGGATCAGTTCACGAAAGCGACCGGCATCACGGTCGAGGTTCAGGCGGCCGGCGATGCTGGCGAACTCGTGAACAAACTGGTGCTCACCAAGGATTCCCCGCTCGGCGATGTCGTGTACGGAATCGATAACACCTTCGCGAGCCGCGCGGTGTCAGGCGGGGTGCTCGAACCCTACGTCTCAGCAGACGTGACGGATGCCGAGGGGCAGTACCTCCTGCCCCTCGGTTCCGGCGGGGAGTATCTGACCCCGATCGACTCGGGGGACGTCTGCGTCAATGTCGATCATGAGTGGTTCGCCCAGGCCGGCATCCCGGAGCCGAAGAGTCTCGATGACTTGATCGATCCGACCTACCAGGGGTTGCTTGTGGTCGAGGCGGCGAACTCCTCGTCGCCCGGGCTCGCCTTCCTGCTGGCGACAATCGCTGCCTACGGCGACACCGGCTGGCAGGGTTATTGGACCTCTCTGGTGGCGAACGACGTGAAGATCGACGCCTCGTGGAGTGACGCGTACAACGTCGACTTTTCGGGACCGTCGAGCGACGGCGACCGCCCCCTCGTCGTCTCGTACGCGTCATCGCCGCCGTTCGAGGTCCCCGAGGGGGGGACCGTCGCCCCGACCGGCGCGCTGCTCGACACCTGTTTCCGGCAGACCGAGTACGCGGGAGTGATCGCGGGCACGGCGCATCCCGCCGAGGCGAAGAAGCTGGTCGACTTCTTGCATTCCCCGACAGTGCAGAACGACATCCCCGACAACATGTATGTCTTTCCGGTGAATCCGGATGCCGTGCTGCCCGAGGCTTGGGCCAAGTTCGCGGAGCGCGCGACCGACCCCTACAACCTCGACCCGGCGCAGATCGACGCGAACCGTGAGAAGTGGATCGCCGAGTGGGCCGCGATCGCAACCCCGTGACGCCTTCCATGCGCGACAATTGGCGCTCCTCGGGGCTTCGCGAGCGCCAGTTGTCGCGCCTGAATGCGCATCCGGCGACGATTGCGGCGTGGACTCTCGGGATTGCGCTTCCGGTCGCCTTCGTCGGAGTGTTCTTCGCGTGGCCGGTGGCGACGATCCTGGGTCGCGGCCTCTTCCCGACGGGTGCACTCGACGTGGCCGGGATCGCCGAGGTGCTGTCGCGCCCGCGCACGATCAGGATCATCGGCTTCACCGTCGGCCTCGCCGCGGCCGCAACGGCGATCACTCTCCTGCTCGGGATGCCGGCCGCCTACGCCCTCTCGAGGTTGAAGTTTCGCGGGCGCGGGGTGCTGCGCGCCGCCGTGCTGGTGCCGTTCGTGCTGCCGACCGTCGTCGTAGGCATCGCATTTCGAACGTTGTTTCGCGGCACCCCGCTCGACGGTTCAGTGCTCGCGATTCTGCTCGCGTTGGTGTTCTTCAACATCGCCGTCGTCGTCCGAACAGTCGGCGCCTCGTGGGAGTCGCTCGACCCGCGCCAAGAAGAGGCGGCCCGAGTGTTGGGAGCCGGTCCGGTGAGGGTGTTCGTGACCATCACGCTGCGGCGTCTGGGTCCGAGCGTGGCGGCGGCGGCATCCATCGTGTTCCTGTTCTGCTCGACTGCGTTCGGCACCGTGCTCGTGCTGGGTGGGGCGCGGTATTCTACGATCGAGACCGAAATCTGGTTGCTCACGACCCAGTTTCTCGACCTCCGTGCGGCGAGCGTGCTGAGCATCACGCAACTCCTCGTAGTCGTCGCCCTGCTGGTCGTGACGGCGCGGGTTCGGGGCCGCACGACCTCCCAGCGTCGGTCCTTCGCTACCCGGCGCCCGCGTCGCGCAGATGTTCCGGCCGTCTTCGCGACGAGCGCCGTGGCCGTCGCTCTGGTCATCCCACTCGGGGCGTTGGTGCAGCGATCCCTTCAGGTCGGCGACGGCTGGGGCTTCGGCAACTTTCTTGCCCTAGCGTCGACGGGTTCGCGTAACGCGCTCACGATCTCGCCGTGGACGGCGCTGGGTAACTCTCTCGGCTTCGCCGCCGCGGCGACCGGGATCGCGATGCTACTGGGGCTGGTGACGAGCGTGCTGCTCTCTCGTCGCCCGCGTTCGCCCTCCGCCCGCCGCGGACTCGACCTACTCGACGGCGCCCTCATGTTGCCGCTCGGGGTCTCGGCCGTGACGGTCGGGTTCGGATTCCTGATCACCCTCAACGCCCCGCCGCTCGACCTGCGGGCCTCGCCGATCCTGGTGCCGATCGCGCAGGCTCTGGTTGCGACGCCGCTCGTCGTGCGCGTCCTTCTGCCGGTGCTGCGCAGCGTCGGATCCCGGATGCGCGAGGCTGCTGCCACCCTCGGCGCGGCCCCGTGGCGGGTCATTCTGACGATCGACCTTGGGGTCGCCGCTCGGGCAGCCCTGGCCGCGACGGGCCTTGCGTTCACGGTCGCGCTCGGGGAGTTCGGTGCGACCACGTTCCTCTCCCGTCCTTCGAATGCGACCCTCCCGGTCGTGATCTATCGGCTGATCGGCTTGCCGGGGGGCGACAATGCGGGAATGGCAATCGCCGCATCGGTAGTGCTCGCGGTGTTGACCGTCGCAGTCGTCGCCCTGATCGAGCGCTTGCGCGTCGACTCTGCGGGAGCATTCTGATGGGTCTGCAACTTCAGGATGTGACGGTCGAGTTCGACGGCAAGCGCGCGGTCGACGGGGTGAGCATCGACATCCCGACCGGTGAGGTGTTCGCGCTGATCGGTCCGTCGGGGTCGGGTAAGTCGAGCCTGCTCCGGGCGATCGCCGGACTCGAGGCGTGCACCGGCGACATTCGATGGGATGACGAGTCGGTGCTGAAAACTCCCGTACACCGCCGCGGGTTCGTGCTGATGTTTCAGGACGGGCAACTGTTTCCGCACCTCGATGTCGCGGGCAACGTCGGGTACTCGATGAAGGTCTCTGGGCACCGCGACCCCGCCCGGGTCGAGCAGTTGCTCGCGCTAGTCGGGCTCGCAGGCTTTGGTGCACGCCGGGTGACGGACTTGTCGGGAGGTGAACAGCAACGTGTCGCTCTCGCCCGATCTTTGGCGGCGACGCCTCGGCTGCTGCTGCTCGATGAACCGCTGTCGTCGATCGACCGCGAACTGCGTGAGCGTCTCGCAGGCGATCTCCACGACATCCTGCATGACGCTGGAGTGACGACGATCGTGGTGACGCACGACCACGAAGAGGCGGCGGTCATCGCCGATCGGATCGGCATCCTCGAAGCCGGACGACTCGTTCAAGTCGGCACGCTGACCGAGCTGCGCGCGCATCCCGTTGATGACCGCGTCGCTCGGTTTCTGTCCTGATCGAGACCGCAACCGGGATCTCGAACCGCGCCGGAGACTCCCGATACGATGTGCCCATGGCACGAGGGGGTCCTCGCGCAAGTGAGGTACTGGCGACGCGAATCCGCACGCTTGCGACGTCGGAAGATTGGCTCCGCACGGTCGTGCTGATCGACGGCCACTCTGGTGCAGGCAAGACGACCCTCGCCGTCGAGCTCGCCACTGCGATCGGTGCGCAGCACATTGGGCTCGACGCCTTCTACCCCGGTTGGGACGGGCTCGAGGCTGGCAGCGCGATGGTGAAGGGCGTGCTCGATTCCGAGAACCCCGGTTTTCGCAGATGGGACTGGGAGCGCAACGAGCCCGAGGGTCGGCAGACGGTGAACGCCAGGGAGGACATCGTGCTCGAAGGCTCAGGATGCCTCAGCCGCGAGAATCGCGACCTAGCGACGTTCGCGGTGTGGATTCACCTCGACCAGACGGAACGCAAGCGTCGTGTGACACGTCGTGACGGCGGGCAGTTTCTCGCACACTGGGATCAGTGGGCCTCTCAGGAGCAGGCGTTCTTCGCGCGCGAGCGCCCCGACTTGCTCGCCGACGCTGTCATCGACGGGCGCACCGGCGAGATCCAGTTCCGCGCTGACTTCCCGCCGACGGATACGCCTCCGGCGCGTGCGGTCGAGTAGAGCAACTTCCTGAAAACGGAAAGCGAACAGCTCAGCCCCAGCCGAGCCTGTGCAGTTCCTCGTCGTCGATGCCGTAGTAGTGGGCGATCTCGTGCACGAGGGTCACGTGCACCTCGTCGCGCAGCTCCTCTTCGGTATCGACGATCGCCAGGAGTGGCTCGCGGTAAAGCACGATGCGATCGGGCAGTTCGCCGAAACCGTAGTGGTCGCGATCGGTGAGGGCGGTGCCCTCGTAGAGCCCGAGCAGGTCGAGGCTTCCGTCGGCTGGGCGATCCTCGGTCACGAACACCAGGTTCTCGAGGCCCTCCACCATCTCGTCAGGAAGTTCATCGAGTTCGTCGATCACGAGCTTCTCGAACGCTTCCGGCGAGAGGTCGAGGCTCACGGTTCCTCCAGAAGGTCAATCATCGATCCCTGCAGTCGCCCGAGCCACTCGTAGACCTCACCGGCAGGAGTTTCGGGGATGACATCGGAGTCGACCAAAATGCCGATACGGTCCGCGATCACCAGCCGCAGATCGGTGAGCAGGGGTAGCCATCGTTCGGTTTCGGCGAGAGTCAGGCGAACGGTTTCCTCGTCGAGGGCGAGTGAGACCTTTGCAGCGTTCGACGCCTTGCGGTCGACGAGCCCGGTGCGGGTGTACTGCGCAAACTCGTCGGCGGCATCCTGATCGTCGCGATAGGCGACCGGAAACAGCCGGGGGAGCGCCGGGTCTGATCCGGCATCCGCGGTGACAACTTCGAGGTACTGGTCGATGAGCGAGCGCAACACCCCCGACTCGCCTTCGGCGAACTCGAGCACGATCAGGTCGTGGTTGCGCGACACCCGCATTAGTCGTCGGCTTTCGCGACGGTCGCCCACAACCCGAAC
>JBDTNW010000080.1:0-6684 GCA_039933575.1 Pseudolysinimonas sp.
GTCGGCGCAAGAAGTCTCGGACTCGGAATTCTCGAATCGAACGAGGAAGTAGTCCACTGGGGAGGCTATGACGCCAACGATCTGCCCACAAATGGTTTGATCGGACTGCGGGTGACCGTGGTGGCGCGATCTTCGCAACATCGGTAATCGGCGCTGGCACCCTGACCATCGCGTCGAGCACATTCGCCGGCAACTCTTCGGGAACGTTCGGCACCAGCATCTTCGTCGACACTCTCTCTGGCTTGTTCACGATGGCTCAGTCGACCGTCGATGACGTCGACACCAACGGTGGCCTCTTCGGGCTCGCGTTCGGCACTGTCGACAAAGGCAGTACCGACTTGGTGCTCGGTATTGGGCTGAGCACGATCGTCGCGCCGGGTGTGCTGCACATCGCGCAGGGCAATACCGGGCTCACCCTGCTGCTCGACAGCATCCTCTCGTCGTCATCCACAACCAACGCGCTGGTTCTTGAAGACGCTCAGCTCACCTACCGGGTCACGATGAAGTACGACATCGACTCCGACGTCGGCACCTACCCCTGGATCGACGACCAGGGTGGTAACCAGTTCTCTGTCGCCGATCCGATGCTCGCGACCCTCGCCGACAACGGTGGCCCGACGTTCACGCGTCTCCCGCTCGCGGGCAGCCCGGCGATCAACTTGGGTGATCCGGCGATCGTGGGCGCGCCATCGACCGACCAACGCGGCACCGGCTTCGCCCGCATCTCCGGTGGTCGTGTTGACATCGGTGCCGTCGAGGTTCAGGCTGCGCTCGCTGCGACGGGTTCTGAGTTGCCGTGGATTCCCGCGGGCGTCGCCCTCCTGCTTCTGCTCGCCGGAGCCTCAGCTGTCGGCATTCGTCGGATTTCAGCCACGCGCTGATTTCGGCGGCGGTCGGCTTCTAGGCTGACGATATGACGATCGACGTGCGCCCCACCTCTGCAGCCGACGAAGAGTCGTGGCGCCGACTATTTCGCGACTACGGCGTCTTCTACGAGACCCACTTCGAGGATGCCGTGCTCGACAAGGTCTGGAAGCTGCTGATGACTCCGGGGGCGGGCGTTGCAGCGCTGACCGCGGAGCACGGCGGCGAGGTGGTGGGATTCGCTCATTACCGATCGCATCCCGACACGTTCAGCGCCGGACGGGACTGGTTTCTCGACGACCTCTACGTCGATCCGTCTGCGCGGGGCAAGGGTGCTGCAACTGCGCTCATCGAGCACCTCACCGCTCTCGCCAAAGCGACCGGGCCGGGAACTCTGCGGTGGATCACCGCCGAGAGCAACGAGCGCGCCCAGCGGGTCTACGACCGGATCGCCAAGCGCACGACCTGGGTCACCTACGAGGTACGGCTCTAGCCAGCTTCGACAAAGCCCTTCAGCTTCTGCAACGACGCGAGAAGGGCTTGCTGCATCATCCCCTGGGCGTTCGCATCGAGGGAACCCGATCCGACCTGCTGGTTCATCACGTCGATCGCGTGATGCATGATCGACTGGATGGCGGCCGACTGCTGATCCATCATCGTCTCGACACCGCTGAGGTCGGGCTTTGCCCAGTCGCTGTCGGACGCGCTGGTGAGAGTGGTGGTTCCCCCGGACTCACTGAGCGTGTACGTCGAGGTGGAGTCACCGCCGTCGTAGGTCATCGTGACGGCGAAGCTGAGCGGCGGGTTGTAGTTTTCGACGCGCATCTTCACTTCTCCGGCGATCGCCGGGATGCTGCCGGTCGTTTCAAAGCCGGACTTGAGCAACGACGTGTCGGCCGGCATCAGTCCGGCCGCACCCGCCCACTGCGTGAGTTTCGCCGGCTCGATCAGCCAGCGGAACACATCCGCGGCCGGCTTGGCGATCTGAATCTGTGCGGAAGTCGTCATGCCCATGCCGTGCACGTTAGTGCAGCGGGCTACCGTGGAGCTATGCAACTTGGCACCCGGTGGGAGATCGGCGCAGAACCGCCCTCGCGCCTCCCGGCCGCGATGTTCGCCGCAATCGCGAGCGTCGAGATCGACCTCACCGGGCTCGACACCACCGGATGGCGCTGGACCCTCACCTGGCTAGAGGGCCGCCCCGTCGTCGAACTCGACGATGGAACGACCCTCCGCTACGACCCGGTCGACGATTCCGTGACAGTCGAGAGTCCGCTCGACTGACTGCTGGTAACGCGTCGCCCTACCGTCGCTGGAGTCCGAGGCGTTCCATCTGGCGCATCCTCGTCTCGATCCCCAACTGCCGTGCATATTCCCGGCGTCGAGCGTCGCGATCAATCGGATCGGCGGCCTCGCGGCCCCAACCCTCGAGCGCCCGGCCCAGCCGGACCGCCAGCCCGGCAACCCCGGGATAGTTCTGGGTCGTCATGCGTGCGGGCATGAACGTGTTGTAGGTCATGGTGCCTTTCACTTCGTTCATCAGTCCTGATCCTTCCCGGAACCACCGACATCACCGGGCTGTTCGCCGGGCTGTTCGACGCCGTCCACGATGGGGAAGACGTCGAGGTGGATCTGGAACGGGCGAGCGCCCGGGTTGGCCTGATTGCGATACTTCTTGAGGTATTTCCCGAGCACATCGGACAGCTCTTCGAGGAGCGCCGACGACTGAGCTTGGGTGAGTTGCACGTTCGAGGTGACGACGCCGCTGGCGTTGAGCCAATCCGACCCGAGGGTCTCGAGCCCGTGTGCGAGGAATTCGCGCAACCGGGTCGCCCGGGTGCGTTGCCACTCGGCGAGCACGAGTTCGCTCGCCGCGCGTGTCGCTGTGTCGGTGGTGCGCTCGACGCTCAGCGAAATCGGTTGCTGCACCCGCTGCCACCAGCGCTCGCGAGCGTTGCCGCGGGTGGCATCCTCGGTCACGAAGCCGTGCTTCTCGAGTTGCCGAAGGTGGTAGCTGGTGGCGCCACTCGACTCGCCGAGGCGATCGGCGAGAGCGCTCGCGGTGGCCGGACCGTACGCCGAGAGTGCGTCGAGCAGTTGCACCCGAAGCGGATGCGCGAGTGCTTTGAGCGCTGTCATCTCAATCGTGCGCTCGTTCTCGTACAGGTGGGCCATGTGGTAACCGTACATCCGCAAAGGTTCCTTTGCAAGGAAATCTTTGCAATAGATTCTTTGCAACGAATTCTTTGCAAGATCGCTTCGAGTGCCTAGGGTGGATGCATGACGAACCCCTTCCTCGTGCCGAGCACCCTCCCCTACCAGTTGCCGCCCTTCGCCGAAATCAGCGACGAGCACTATGAGGAGGCCTTTGAGGCCGGGATGACCGAGCAGCTTCAGGAGATCTCGGCGATCACCCGCAAGCGCGACTTTCCGATCTTCGAGAACACCTTCCCGGCGCTCGAGTCGAGTGGGCAGACGCTGTCGCGGGTGTCCAACGTGTTCTTCAACAAGTCGTCGGCCGACTCCACCGACTTCACCAACGAGCTCGAAGAACGCATCGCCCCGAAGCTGGCGGCGCACAACGACGCGATCGTGCTCGACAGCCAGCTCTACTTCCGGGTGCGCACAGTGCACGAAAGCCTGGCGGAGAACACCGAACTGACCGCCGAGCAGCGTTATCTGGTCGAGCGCTGGTACACCCAGATGACCCTTGCCGGTGCTGGACTCGATGAAGCCCAGAAGGACCGGTTGAAAGAGCTCAACCAGCAGCTCGCGACCCTGACCACCCGGTTTGAGAAGAACCTGCTCTCTGACACGAACGAGTTGGCCGTTCACATCACCGATCCCGAAGACCTCAAGGGACTCGAACCGGGCGAGATCTCGGCCGCCCAACAGGCGGCCGCCGACCGCAGCCTCGACGGCTGGCTGGTCACCCTCGTGTTGCCGACCGGGCATCCATTCCTGGCATCTCTCACCACTCCCGCAGTACGGGAGCGGATCATGGTTGCCTCCCGCGCACGTGGATCGCGTGGCGGCGACTTCGACAACCGCGAGAACGTACTCGAAATCGTGCGACTGCGCGCCGAACGGGCCGAACTTCTGGGGTTCAAAAATCACGCCGCCTATGTGACCAAGGACGAAACCGCCGGCACCCCCGAGGCTGTGGCCGCGATGCTCGGCAAACTCGCTCCCGCTGCAGCGAAGAACGCCCGCGCGGAGCAGGCCGACCTCGAGAAGCTGGCCGGTCATCCCGTGACCGCAGCTGACTGGGCGTACTACACCGAAAAGGTGCGCCACGAGAAGTACGACGTCGATACGGCCGCGCTGCGCCCCTGGTTCGAAGCCGAGCGGGTGCTCAAACTCGGCATCTTCGGGGCCGCGAACGCCCTCTATGGCATCACCTTCACCGAACGCACCGACCTGATCGGCTACCACCCCGACGTGCGCATCTTCGAGGTGCACAACGACGACGGGTCGCCGGTCGGGCTCTACCTGCTCGACCTCTACACCCGTGACTCCAAGCGCGGCGGGGCGTGGATGAACCCGCTCATCTCGCAGAACACCCTGCTCGATCAGCCGGTCGTCGTGGTCAACAACCTCAACGTGCCGAAGCCCTCCGCGGGCGAGCCGACCCTGCTCACCTTCGACGAGGTCTCGACGTTCTTCCACGAGTTCGGCCACGCCCTGCACGGGCTGTTCGGCCGGGTCACCTATCCGAAGTTCGCCGGCACCAACGTCTTCCGCGACTTTGTTGAGTTCCCCAGCCAGGTGAACGAGATGTGGATGCTGTGGCCCGAAGTTCTTGCGGCGTACGCGACCCACTTCCAGACCGGCGAACCGATCGACCCGGGCGTTGTCGCCCGCATCCGCGAGTCGGAGACCTTCAACGAAGGCTTTGCGACCAGCGAATACCTCTCCTCAGCAATGCTCGACCAGTCGTGGCACCGTCTGTCGGCCGCCGACGCGGCCAAGGTGACCGATGTCGCCGCCTTCGAGGGAGGCGCGCTGAGAGAGGCCGGGCTCGACAACCCGGCGGTGCCGACCCGGTACTCAAGCGCCTATTTCGCGCACACCTTCTCGGGTGGCTACGACGCGGGGTATTACTCCTACATCTGGAGTGAGGTGCTGGATGCCGACACCGTCGACTGGTTCAAAGAAAACGGCGGGCTCACCCGAGAGAACGGCGACCGCTTTCGCACGTTGCTGCTCGGCGTGGGTGGCTCGAAGGATCCGCTCGAGGCGTACCGCGAATTCCGCGGCCGCGACGCAGTCATCGAGCCGCTGCTCAAGCGTCGCGGGCTGAGTTAGGCGGGGCGCGCTCGTTGTCGGCCTGAACTACCGCGCGACGAGGTGGGCGCGGAAGCGCGCGGTCACCTCGTCGAGTTCAAGGTCACCACGCGCCACTCCGAGGACGAGTTCGAACGCATCGTCGTTCGACATGACGACTCCGTATCCGTTGAGTCGGAAGAAGGCCAGGGTCAGGTACCAGGCGAAACGCTTGTTCCCGTCGAACAGCGGATGATTGCGCGCGAGCGAGTGCAGGAGTGCCGCAGCCTTCCGCTCGAGTTCCGGGTACGCATCCGCACCGAACGCGCTCGCGGACGGCCGCGCCAGCGCGGAGAACAGCAGCCCCTCATCGCGGATATGGAATCCAAGGTGACGAGCAGCCGCGACCGCGTTTTCTGGTTCGAGGTACTCGGTCACGCGTCTTCGAGGCGGGTGATCAGGTCCGCATAGTCGTGCGACGTCTCGTCGAGGCTCTCGATCACCAGCCGCGTCTTGATCTCACGGTCCAGATGCTCGGTCAGCGCTCGCAAGAGAACAGCGTGCTTCGAGCTGTGCTGCGCCTCAGCGAGCGCTGAGAGCTTTTTGTCCAGCTCGATCGGAATTCGCACCGTCATCGTCATGGCGCCAATGGTATCACTCTGGTACCACATCGCTGGAGTCGGCATCCGGTTCGAGCTGCGGTTTCGGCCTACGCCGCCACCCCAGCCAGAGCATCACAATCCCGCCGACCACGAGAGCCCAAAGTGCCGACCCGATCCCCACAATCGACAGCCCCGATACGGCGACCAGGAAGGTCACGATCGCGACCACACGATACGCGGGCTCTTCGAGGGCGCCCGTCACCGCCGAGATCAGTGCGTTGAGCAGGGCCAGGCCCGCGATCGCGGTGATCAGAATTGGCGGGCTCGCGGCAACCAACACCGTGCTCACCCCCGACAGCAGTCCGAAGAGAGCGAGCGTGCCGCCCGCCGTGGCGGCCGCGACCCAGCGCTTCGAACGGTCGGGATGTGCGTCCGGCCCCGCCACCATCGCTGCGGTGATTGCTGCGAGGTTGAGCGAGATGCCACCGAACGGAGCCGCGACCATGGCGCCGGCACCGGTGCTCAGGAAAATCGCGCGCGCCGGAGGGTGCTCGTATCCGAAGGTGCGCAGGACCGCGAACCCCGGCACATTCTGACCCGCCATCGTGACGAGGTACAGCGGGATGCCGATCCCGAAGATGATCGCAGGATCGAGGCCCGGCACCACGGGGGCGAGCACCGGGAAGATCTGGCCACCCGAGAGGTCGACGCCCGAACTCGAGAAGGCAACGACGATGACCGTGACCACGACCGCGGCGGGGACGGCCCAGCGTGGTGCAAGTCGCGCCAAAACGAGCCACGTTAGAACGATGGGGAGGGCAAGCAACGGTTCTTGCACACTCGCGGTGACGGGGGCAAGGCAGATGGGAAACAGGATGCCGGCCAGCATCGCACTCGCGATTGGCTTCGGGATGCGGGTGACCGTTCGCGCCAACCATGGCCAGAGGCCGGT
>JBDTNW010000081.1:0-6605 GCA_039933575.1 Pseudolysinimonas sp.
TCGATCACCCAGATCGGATGCGAGGTCTCGGCGGCGAGGAGATCGTCACCCGATCGGCCCTCGGCGATGCGCGCATCCCACTCCGCCGGGTCGATTCGCGAGATTGCACGCAACACGCCGTTGGCGAAGCCCGTCGCGCGTTTGGGTGCAAGTGACACAGTGTCCCCAACGGCCGCGTGCGGCGGGATGCGCGTCGCCACCAGCTGGTGTACGCCCAGGCGGAGCACATCCAGCACGACCGGATCGATCGCACTCGCCGACCGACCCGCGACCAGTTCGATGATGCAGTCGTACCGGCCCTGCATCCGCAGGGTTCCGTAGGTCAGCTCGGTCGCGAGGGCGGCGTCCGCGGGGCTGAGGTGCGCCTGCCGGATGCGGGCGGGCAGCAGGAGGTTGGCGTAGGCGTCGTCGTCGCGCACGGCGGCGAGCACCTCGGCGGCGACCCGACGGGCCGGAGCGGCGAGGCTCATCGGACGCGCCCCCGCCACCAGTCGGCGGCCAGCATGGCGCGCTTGCCCGCCGGATGAACGGTCACCAGGTGCAACGGATCGGTCCCGGTTCCGACCAGCAGTCGGCCCCCGCGGAGGTCGAACGTGCCGGGAGCGAGCGGCGCGGCGTCGTGGGCGAGCGCGGCATCCAGTACTTTGAGCCGTTCGCCGTCGACGATCGCGAAGGCGCCCGGCTCGGGAGTCGTGCCGCGGATGCGCGCATCGACGATCGGCGCGGCGAGGCTCCAGTCGATCAGCCCATCCGCGAGCTCGAGCTTCGGGGCGAGGGTCGCGTCGCCGACCTGCGGCACGCTGCGCGCCGAACCGTCGGCCAGATCGTCGATCACCTCGGCCAGCAGGTCGGCTCCGCGTTCCGCGAGTACCTCGAGCAGATGGCCGGCGGTCTCGTTGCGCCCGATCGGCTGCTCCAGCATCCCGAACACGGGGCCCGCGTCGAGTTCGGGCACCAGCTGGAAGACCGCGGCTCCCGTGACCCGCTCTCCGGCCATGATCGCGCGCTGCACGGGCGCGGCGCCGCGCCAGTTCGGCAGAAGCGAGAAGTGCAGGTTGATCCAGCCCAAGCGTGGCGTCGACAGGATCGGCTCGCGGATCAGCCCGCCATACGCGACGACGACACCGAGATCGGGTTCCATCGCCGCGAGGTCGTCAGCGAGCGGAGCCATGCGATTCGCCCGCAGCACCGGGATGCCGAACTCGTCAGCCGCGACCGCGACCGGCGTCGGGGTCAGCACCCTCTTACGTCCGAGCGGAGCGTCGTCGCGCGTGACGACGGCGACCACCTCGTGGGGGCCGGGGGCGAGCATCCTGAGGCTCGGGACCGCGGCGGCGGGACTTCCCGCGAAGACGATCCGAAGGGGCATCCCCCGATTCTGTCAACCCGCGGCCCCCGCCGTTGCGTCGTACCCATGACAACACCCATGACAACACCCACGAAAGGACACCCCATGAACCGCCGCCTCGCCGGAACGTTCGGCACCATCGCTCTCGTCACGACGGCCGTCATCGGCCTCGCGAGCCCCGCTCAAGCCGACTCGATCGTGATCCCGGGCTGCGCCACGATGCTCGACCGCTCGACACTCGACCTCGCCGCGCACTATGCGGGAGGCACGTCGATGAGCCGGGTCGCCGAGTCGCCGACGCTCGCCCGCGTCGGGTCCGCCGTGCCGACCGTCGTCTCGGTGATCCGGTCGGCCCGAGGCACCAACTGCACGTGGCAGGTGACCGGAAATCCGTTCCGGCACTTCACGATGTCCGAGACGCGGCTGAACTCGTCCACGCTCACGTCGGTGCGATGGGCGCTCATCGGCGCCGGGGCGACGTCGCATGTCGGCGTCGCGCCGTCGATCATCTGGTACGTCCTGCCGAGCGGTGAGGTCGACGTCATCCTCTCCAGCAAGGTGCTGATTTCGGTCGTGACGACGAGCGTGCCGACGACCGCGTACGTCGAGCAGGACGCCTACGACGTCGTCTTCACTCTCAACCCCGGCCTCTGACCGTCGGCGATCCCGGGTCGATCATTCGTCGAACGGCTCGGGATCGTCGAACCGCGCGCGCAGCGGCAGCGGCTGCCGGCCCCGCGGGGGCGAACCCGGCACCGGCTTGCGGCGGCGAGTGGCCTGGCGGATGATCTCGGCCCTGACGGCTTCGGCAACCTCGCTGCCGTGCCGGTAGTCGAAACGCAGGATCGACCGCGACCGCCCCGCAGCCTGGGTGGTGCCAAGCACCTCGGTGCCGGGTGGCAGATGCCCGATAGCATCAGCGACCGCGTCGGGAGCACCCTCGATGGTCGCCATCCTGACCGCAGGCGGAAATCTCAACTCTTTCCGGCCAGCGAGTTCCGAACGCGCGAACTCGGGCTGGTTCCAACCGGCGAGGGCGTGGCCCAGGGCACCCCCAACACCGACCAGAACGATTCCCGCGTCGTCTGAGGCGAGAGCCGCCGCATCCGACCACCACCGCAAACAGTCCTCGCCGACCCGCAGGCTCTCGCGGGCGAGCATCCGTTCCCCGTCGAGGAGCAGCACCGCCCGATATCCAGCCGGCGCGAATGGCTCGGCCCCGCGGGTAGCGATGACGAGGGCCGGGGTGTCCTCAACCTCGAGCAGTGGCCGCTCCCCGTCCGAAACGATGACGCGCGTGCCCGGAAAGGCACGACCCAGCTCGTCGGCGGTGCGAACGCTGCCCGACCCCGAAGTGCGCAGCTTCGTACCCCCGCAGTTCGCGCACGCCCAGACCCGGTCGGCCGTGCCGCACCAAGTGCAGGTCGGCGCGGCACCTGCAGATCGCTGACGCAGCGGTCCCGTGCACCGTCGACAGCGCGCCGCCTCGCCGCACGCGGCACACCGCAGCCCCGGTGCAAACCCGGGGCGCGCGACCTGCACCAGGACGGGACCGCCCTTGTCGAGTCCGGCACGAGCTTCGCGCCAGGCAACCGACGGGATACGAGCGCGGGCCGCGCGCGGATCATCACCCGGGCCATCGGCAGTCGGGATGACGCGCAACCGCTGCCTCTTCGCGGGACCGATATCGGTCAACCAGCCGATTTCGACCAACCGCTCGACCTCAGTGCTGCGCGTGTGACCGGCGAGAATCAGCACTCCGCCCTGTTGTTCGTGGCGCACGAAGGCGGCATCCCGAGCGTTGACGTAGGGGCTCAGCGGCTCCCCCAGCAACGGATCGCCGTCGTTCCAGATCGCGATCAGCCCGAGGCTCTGGGCTGGCGCGTAGACCGCGGAACGGTTGCCGACAATGACGACCGGATCGGTTCCGCCAGCGGCGAGCAGCGAGCGGTAGCGGTCGGCGTTCGGCTGTCGCGCATCCCAGCGCCAAATTGTTTGCGGCGGCAGTAAACCGGCCAACGCGCGCTCCACCTGCGTTTGATCTCGATGGTCGGGGACGACCAGAATCGCCGAACTGCCGCCCGCCACCGCTTGAGTGGCCGCGCGAGCGAGAACCAACGCCCAGCGCGCGACCGGCACGGCATCCGTTCCCGTCGTGACGCCCGGCTGCACCCGCAGCGCAATCCGTTCGCCCTTTTCGAGTGCCGGCCCGAGGGCGGGGTAGTCATCCCAAGACGGCGCCGCCACGACGGGCGCGTCCTCAGGAGAACGCGCGAGCCAAGCACTCTCGACCCGCACCTGCCGAGGTGGAATCGCGAGCCGGAGGACGTCGTTGACCGAACCGGCTGCCCGGTCGGAGACAGCCCGCGCGAGCGCCCACACCTCGGGACGCAGCACCGGAATCGGCGACACCAGTGCGGCAACATCACTCAGCGGTCCGGGAAAGTCGCCGTCGTCGACGGTTTCGACAACGTATGCCCGCGCCATCCGGTTCGCCGAACGCAGCGGAACCATGACCCGTACGCCCGGCACAATTCCCTCGAGGGCATCCGGGATGCGGTAATCGAGCAGTCTGTCGAGTTGCGGCAGCGCAGAGTCAACCAGGACGCGTGCGACGCCCGCCACAGCGGGTCTACAAGCCTGCGGCGGCGCGCAGCTCGTCGACGCGGTCGGTGACCTCCCAGGTGAAGCCCGGAAGTTCTCGGCCGAAGTGTCCGTACGACGCCGTCTGGGCGTAGATCGGACGCAGCAATTTCAGGTCGCGGATGATCGCCGCGGGGCGAAGGTCGAACACCGCGCGGATTGCCTCGATGATCTTCTCTTCGGGCACGTGAGCGCTGCCGAAGGACTCAACGTAAAGGCCCACCGGCGATGCGGTGCCGATGGCGTAGGCGACCTGCACTTCGAGTCGATCGGCGAGGCCCGCGGCAACCGCGTTCTTCGCGACCCAGCGCAGCGCGTACGCAGCCGAACGGTCAACTTTCGACGGGTCCTTGCCGCTGAATGCGCCGCCACCGTGACGGGATGCGCCGCCATAGGTGTCGACGATGATCTTGCGGCCAGTCAGCCCGGCGTCGCCGTGCGGCCCGCCGATCTCAAATCGGCCGGTCGGGTTGATCAACAGCCGGGTCTGTGAGGAGTCGAGGTCGACCAACTCGAGTACCGGGCGAATGACGAGGCGCTCGACCTCGGCCCGCAGGGTCTCGTTGTCAACGTCGGGTGAGTGCTGCGTCGACACGACGACAGTCTCAACGGTCTTGGGAACGGTGCCGTCGTAGCCGATCGTCACCTGGGTCTTGCCGTCGGGACGCAGGAAGTCGACAAGCCCGGTGTGGCGAACCTCGGCAAGACGCTCGGCCATCCGGTGCGCGAGCCAGATCGGCATCGGCATCAGCACCGAGGTCTCGTTCGTGGCGTAGCCGAACATGATGCCCTGGTCGCCGGCTCCCTGCTTGTCGAGGTCGTCGACGCTGGTGCCTTCGCGGGTCTCGAAGGCGTCATCTACCCCCTGAGCGATGTCGGGAGACTGGCCACCGATCGACACCTCAACGCCGCAGGAACGCCCGTCGAACCAGACGTCGGATCCGGTGTAGCCGATGTCGGTGATGCGCTTACGGATGATGCCGGGAATGTCCACGTAGGCATGAGTCGTCACTTCACCGGCGACGTGCACGAGTCCGGTCGTGACCATGGTCTCAACCGCGACGCGGGCGGCGGGGTCGGCGGCGAGGATTGCGTCGAGGATCGAGTCGCTGATCTGGTCGCAGATCTTGTCGGGGTGTCCCTCGGTGACGGATTCCGAGGTGAAGAGGCGCAGAGCTGCGTTCGAGGTGCTCGGATTTGACGTGCTCAGGGGGAACTCCGAAGGTCGGGGACGAGGTCCAGGATGCGATGGGCCACGGCGTCTTTGGGACCTTCGGCCTCGGCAACTATATCCCCGGCTCCGGACACGACGATGATCGCGTTACGTTCGGTGCCGAAGCCTTCCGACCACCCAACCTTGTTGATAACAAGCAGGTCGACGCCCTTGCGCGCGGCCTTCGCCCGACCGAGCTCGAGCAATGCGTCACGGTCGGGTTCGGTCTCCGCGGCGAACCCGATGATCGTCTGCCCGGCGGGTCGGGCGGCCGTCAACTCCTTGAGGATGTCGGGGTTGCGAACCAGATGGAGGTCGAGGGTGTCGCCCGCAACGTCCTTCTTGATCTTGGTGTCAGCGACGGTCTCGGGCCGGTAGTCGGCAACCGCTGCGGCCATCACGACCACGTCGGTGTTCGGGGCTGCTGCGTGCACGGCATCCCGCAGCTCTGCCGTGGTCGACACCCGCTGAACGTCGATTCCCGCGCCCGCGCCGATCCCATTCAGGATGTCGGTGTCCTCGATGTTCGCGACGACCAGAACGACGTCTGCCCCTCGTGCTGCCGCCGCACGCGCAATCGCAACACCCTGCTTGCCACTCGAACGATTGCCGATGAAACGCACGGGATCCAGCGGCTCGCGGGTACCTCCAGCCGTGACCAGGAACCGCAGCCCAGCGAGATCGCGTGGTCCGACAACCGCCAATGCGGCCGCCACCAGTTCGTCAGGTTCAACCATCCGCCCCACACCCGAGTCGGCGCCGGTGAGTTGTCCGGAAGCGGGACCGACGATCGTGACACCGCGTTCCCGCAGAGTCGCAATGTTGGCCGCTGTGGCTGCGTTGTGCCACATCTCGGTATGCATCGCGGGCGCGAGAACGAGAGGCGCCGTGCTGGCCAGAATCGTCGTGCCCAACAGATCGTCGGCGGTGCCCGCGGCGATCTTCGCGATCGTGTTGGCGGTAGCCGGGGCGACGACGATCAGGTCGGCGCTCTGCCCAAGTGCCACATGGCGCACCTCCGCAACCCCGTCGAAAAGATCGGTGTGCACCAGGTTGCGGCTGATGGCTTCGAGCGTCGGACGTCCGACAAACTTCAACGCCGCCTCGGTCGCGACCACGTGAACGTCATGACCGGAGAGCACGAAGGCGCGCACGACGCCGACGGCCTTATAGGCAGCGATGCCGCCGGTGATGCCGACGACGATTCTCATGCGATTGGGCGTTTGGGTGAGCCGAGGCGCTTAGGCAATGCCTAAGGAGTGGGCTCCGCGACGTGCTTCAGCACGAGCTTGTTTTCGTTAATCTCGTGCATCGCGACGGAGAGCGGCTTGTCGTCGATCGTCGAGTCGACGAGCGGTCCGACGTTGTCGAACAGCGAACCTTCGTGAAGGTCGGCGTAGT
>JBDTNW010000082.1:0-6590 GCA_039933575.1 Pseudolysinimonas sp.
TGGCGCGCAGAAACGCGCGTAGGGCCGTGCGCTGAGTGGAACGCATCCGGCCCGCTTGGCGATCAGGGTCAACGACCACGAGTCGATCGCGGGACACCGAGTCGAGCCAGCTGAGGTTGGATTGGGTGACCAGATCATCGCGCAGCCGTCGTGCGAGTTGACCGGCGAGGCTTCGGTCGGCAGGCGTGACAACGCCACTCCGCGCGAGACCTTCGATGAAGGGCCCTGCACGAGAAATCAGTCCGGCGAGCCGCTCCCGCTCAAACGCCTCGTCCTGAGCACTGTGCGGCGTGTGGAGCGACAACAGACTTTGCGTTCGCTTTTCGATGAGCGGCAGGGTTCGGCCTACGACCGCGACGCCGAATGCCGCCGTCGCGACGATCCCATAGACCAACGGTGCAGCGATGATGACGGCCGTGCTCACCGGACCCCATACTGTGACTTCGGAACGAATCTGAAGGTAGGCGAACGGCACGGCGACCACGACGACCCCGCATCCGATGAGCAGCAGGGCGCGAACCGAAAGGTAGGGTCCGAGGCTCGCGATGACCAGCGCCAGCCCAATCGGCGCCCACCACAATTCGATCGCGAGAGGGGCGTGGGAGTACCCGACGGCCGAGAATCCGAACCCGATTGTGCCCATCGCGACGGCGGCGATCGCCCCGCTCCACCCAAGTCGGGCGCGCATCGGGCGGGTAAGGAAGTGGATGAGCGCACACGCACCTGTGCAGAGGAGGACACCAATCACCTGCAGAACGGGGTTGCGACCCGTCGTCCAACTGATGACAGCGAAGGTGCCGCCGTAGAGCAAATTGAGCGCGCCAAACACGAGTGGCACCCACGGCCCGGTGAACCAGCTCAGGGGGTCGGCCTGCTGCGCCGAGAGGCGCAAGAGACGTCGGTCGAACATGCGCGGGGTCACGGGAGAAACTCCGGGCTCGCCGGCGCAGAGATCACGACGGAAGTCCCCTCGCCCGGCGCCGACCAGATTTTTGCCATACCCCCGACCGCCGCCATCCTCTCGACCACCGACGCGCGCAGCCCCAGCCGATCGCCTGCGACAGAACCCAGGTCGAAGCCACAGCCGCGGTCGGTCACCATCACGGTCACTGACCCCGCCTCGGCGAACACCTCGAGCTCGGCAGTCGTGGCACCCGAGTGGCGCACGACGTTTTCCAGACACGCTCGCACCGCCGCGAGAAGGGCGTCGGAGACCTCGGCCGTCAACTGATACCGCACCGACGGCGCACCGGTCAGGTGCATGCTGAGCCCCCGCCATTGGAACTCGGTCGCGATCCGGGCGACCTCGTTGCGCAGCTCGCTGTCGCCCTCCGCAGGGGCTCCGGTCTGCGCTGCCGCGGTGATCCAGTCGGCCCCGCGCAGGGTCTCGAGATCGGCGAGCAGGCGTTGGCGTGCGGCCTCGCCCAGCCGATCGGGAGCATTCATCACCACCGCCAGATCGTTGAGCAACGTGTCATGCACGACGGCGGTCGTGAGCCGAGCGAGGTCTTCGCCGTGCGCGATCGAGAGCGTCTCTGCCTCGAGGTCGTCGAAGTTGGGCACGCTCTTGCGGATGCGCACCTGGATCGCGGCGAGAGTCAGAGAGGCGATTGTCGACACCGCGAGCACCATGACCGGGCCGAAGCCGGGCTCGAACGGAAGTCCGGCGATGACAAAGGAGACGACACCGACCACAACGGAAACCGCGAACCCGATCAGCGACCACGCGATGCCGATCATGGTGCGGGATGTCGGGATACCTACCAGCACCAGAACCAGAGTTGGGCGGCTCACGAGGTACGGGCTCGCCGCGACGAGTCCGGGATCGTCGGTCAGCAGCAGCACCTCGTAGCCGACGCACGCGAGTCCCGCGACCGCGAGAAAGAGCAGAACGACCCATCGCCGCGGTCGAACAGCGACCGCCGCGACACCGCCGAGCACGACGCCCAGCAGCAGCAGAGCGAGTGGTAGATCGGCAGCCCGCTCCCGGATGATCAGCGTCTCGACCAGCACCGGAATGGTGAGCAGCACCATCGCGGCAGCGACTGCCCAACCGGTCACCGACATCGCCCCGGTAATAACGGCCGAGGCCGTTTCACGGGGCAGGATGCCGACGCGCATCCTCAGCCGACCGAGCGGAATGCGCCAGGAGTCTGCGCCAACACGACGGCCAGCGTCACGACGGTGGCGGCAAACATCAGCCCGGCTGCCGTGAGCGGCACCCAAAATGCGATCCGAAAGCGACGAAGCCGAGCGAAGGAAATCACCACCGCAGCGACCATCAGCACGACACTGATTCCGAGCAACCAGTACCCGCCCATGCGGGCCGCCTCGCCGAAATCGATCTTCGCAAGGGGAGTGTCCGCGGTCGAAACCTCGAGGAGGTTGTCGAACGCGAGGTAGAGCGGGGCAGTCTGGATGACATTGACCGCGCCGAACACGAGCAGAGCGATCGTGATCATCGGATCGAACCGGCGGCCCCGAGAGACCGGCGCGGGCGGGGCGTCGCGAGAGAGCGGCGGAAGAACTTTCGGCGCAGCCGGTGCAGCGACGAGTTGTGCTTCGAGCGGGATGCCTCGCAGAGCCGCGACCTCCTCCGGCGTCGCGTACTCGCCGTACTGCGGGGCCGGTCGGGATGCACGGCGCTGCGCGTCGTCGCTCATGTGCGAGTCCGACCGCCGAGCGCGCGGCCATCGGTCTGCCCCGACGCGTCGCGGCGCAGTTCCTTCGGAAGCGAGAACATCAAGTCTTCTTCCGCGGTCTTGACCTCTTCGATGTCGCGGTAGCCGGCATCCGCAAGATCGTCGAGAACCTCGCGCACAAGCACCTCCGGCACGGAGGCGCCGCTGGTCACTCCGACTGTCTGAACGCCATCCAGCCAGGACTGCTGGATCTCGCTCGCGTAGTCGACGCGGTGCGCGGCCTTGGCGCCGTGCTCGAGGGCGACCTCGACCAGGCGCACGCTGTTGCTCGAGTTGGCCGACCCGACGACGATCACCAGGTCAGCCTGCGGGGCGACCTTCTTGATCGCGACCTGGCGATTCTGGGTGGCGTAACAGATGTCGTCGCTCGGCGGGTCTTGAAGGTTCGGAAAGCGCTCCCGCAACCGGCGCACGGTTTCCATCGTCTCGTCAACGCTGAGCGTGGTCTGCGAGATCCAGACCAGGTTGTCGGGGTCGCGCACCTCGAGTCCGGCGACATCGTCGGGCGAGGTGACGAGGGTCGTGCGCTCGGGCGCGTGCCCCATCGTGCCCTCAACCTCTTCGTGGCCAACGTGACCGATCAGCAGGATGTCGAGATCCTGCTTAGCGAATCGGGTCGCCTCGCGGTGCACCTTCGTGACGAGCGGACAGGTCGCATCGATGGCCTGAAGTCCGCGGGCGGCGGCAGCCGACACGACTGCCGGCGAGACTCCGTGAGCGCTGAACACGACGTGGGCACCCTCGGGAACCTCCGCGACATCATCGACAAAGATCGCCCCAGCACGCTCGAGTTCGCTCACCACGTGCACGTTGTGCACGATCTGCTTACGGACGTACACCGGGGCACCGAAGTTCTCGAGTGCCTTCTCGACGGCGATCACGGCCCGGTCGACGCCAGCGCAGTAGCCCCGCGGCGCCGCCAGCAGCACGCGTTTCGCGCCATCCGCTGGGCGGTCAACAAGTCGCCCGCGAACCGCGGGGATGCGGGGCGAAGCCAGGACGGCCGCGCCGTTCGTGATGCCGGACACATGCTGAGTCTACGAAGGCCGACCGCGTCTCACCCGGGAGGCGCGATTGACGCTCAGTCGAGCGCGGCCGCGCGGTGCGCGAGATCGGCGAACATCGGCGCGCGAGCCTGGTCAGGAACCACCGGCGAAGTCCCGGCCCCGATCGCGCGCAACTGGCGGCCGAGTTCACGGGATTCGGGAAGGGCAGGATGGCGCAGGGCCGCGTCGAGACCGTTGCGGAGGATCTGCACCGCCCCCTGCTCGGGCGTCGGTCCCCCGATCAAGGCGATGTTCCACGGGTCTTCGTCGAAGTGCTGATTGATGATGCTCAGCGCGGTGGCGACATCCTGCTCGGACCCTTCGCTCAAGACCCGGGAGAATGCTTGATGGACCATCACGAAGAATGCGAGCATGTCGCCTTCCGCGAGCTCCACTCGGAGACCACCGTCGAACAGCCAGCGCCAGACGTCCTCGGTGATCCCCCCTGTCATGTTGAGCGCTTTGATCGCGTGGACGCGACCCCAACCCATCGCGGCTCGCGCGGCATTCGCGATCTGGTCGCGCCGCTCTATGGGTCCGGCGAAACCGAGGACCACGTACGTGGTGAATTCATCGTGCTGAGCCGCGGCGAGTAGGTGATCGGTCCAGCCCTCGATGTCGGAGCGGCCGAGCATCACGAGCCCCAGTTTGACCGAGAGCCTGATCGTGCCCTCGAGCAGAAGCCGGCGCCCGACCGCCTGGAGTTCGACTGGCTCCGCCGCGTCGATCACCGGGAGTGCGGCGGCGACCAAGCGCAGATCACTTTGGATGACGCCAAGGAGCCTCTCGAAACCCGGCAGGTCGATCGCTTTCGCCGTCAACGCCGTCGCCAGGTACTCGACGATCAGGTGAGTCGTGCGGGCGTCGCCGTCTGAGGGCTGCCGGTGCAGGACGTCCTGAGTGCCGAAGATGTCGCCCAGGTTCTCCCAGAACCCGGCGGCGAAGCGCAGGCCCCCGGGCGCCTCATCCGGGAGGTCGTATCCATGCGGCGTCATCCCGACTCCGCTCGGATCACGCCGACTGGCAACAAAGGGATAGATCCGTTCGGTCACAGGGGTTAGATGCACGGAGTTGCGCTTTTGTTCCCGGTGGCCTCGGCTAACCTGACCGCGTGGCTGAGGACAACGCATCCGACCAGCGCTCCTCGCCCGAGGCGGCCTGGCCGGTCGCGATGATGTCGGGAAAGCTCAAGGAGTACATCGAACGCCTCGGCACGGTCTGGGTCGAAGGCGAGATCACCCAGTGGGGTCTTTCCGGCGGCAATGCCTACGGCAAGGTCAAAGACCTCACCGAAGACGTCACCCTGTCATTCCGGGTCTGGTCGACGACGTTGATGAAACTCAAAGAGGACTTCCGGCAGGGCGATCGAGTGGTCGCACTGGTCAAGTCTGAGTGGTGGCCGAAAGGTGGCACCCTCACGATGCAGGTCTACGACATTCGGCATGTCGGGGTCGGCGATCTGCTGGCCAAGCTCGAAGCGCTGCGCCGCAAGCTCGCCGAGGAGGGTCTGTTCGACCTGGACCGCAAACGGCGGCTGCCGTTCCTGCCGGGTTGTATCGGCCTCGTCACGGCGAAAGACTCCGACGCCGAGAAGGACGTTCTGCGCAATGCCCAACTGCGGTGGCCCGCGGTGAACTTTCGCATCCGCTACGCGACCATGCAGGGTGACCGAGCGTGGTCGGAGGTCTCGGGCGCGATCAAGTCGCTCGACACTGACCCCGAGGTCGACGTGATCATCGTCGCGCGCGGCGGCGGCGACTTTCAGAACCTGCTGCCGTTCAGCGACGAGCGACTCATCCGGGTCGTCGCCGAATGCCGCACCCCGGTGGTGAGCGCGATCGGGCACGAGGCCGACCACCCGTTACTCGACGACGTCGCCGATCTTCGGGCATCGACCCCGACCGACGCCGCGAAGCGGGTTGTTCCCGACATCGCGGACGAGCTGGCCCGGGTTCGGCAGGCCCGAGGTCGAATGGCGGTGCGCGTGACCGGCCTCGTGACTTCCGAGATCGACCGGCTCGTCGGCATCCGGTCTCGTCCGGTGTTGGCCGACCCGGATCGCATCGTCTCCGACCGCGCCGAAGAACTGACGCGGTGGGTTGCGCGAGGCGCCGAACTCGTCGACTATCACCTCGAACGCGCGGGCCTGCGAATCGTCGAGTTGCGCGGGCAACTGCGCACCCTGTCGCCGCAGGGCACTCTCGAACGCGGCTACGCGATCGCCCGACTCCCGTCCGGAGGGGTGCTGAGACGGGCAGCGGATGCCGGGGTTGGCGAACGCCTGCGGCTGACCTTGGCGAGCGGTGAGCTGGCTGCCACAGTCGACGACAACGGTGGATGACGGCCAAACCCCGGTCGCCGACCAAAGCTAGAGTGGAGGCCGTGGCCGACACTCCCCCGCTCGAAGATCTCAGTTACGAGCAGGCCCGCGACGAACTGGTGAAAGTCGTCAACCTGCTCGAACAGGGCGGTGCCTCACTTGAAGAATCGCTCGCCCTCTGGGAGCGCGGCGAGGCCCTCGCTCGGCGTTGCGAAGAATGGCTGATCGGCGCGAAAGCTCGACTCGACGCGGCGCGCGTTTCGTCGACCGGGCCGGATACCGGCGCTTCGTGAGCTCGCCGACGACCACCGAGGCCGCCGACCGGGCGGCCCCAAACGCGACCCAGCGCCGCGCCGCACGCCAGGCCAACCAGACCACGTTCAACCTGGTGCTCGCGGTCCTCGCCTCGCTCGGCATCGTGCTATTTCTGGTCGTCGTCGTCGTGCGTCCGGCTGTCGCACCGCAGACCGTCGACTATCGAGCGGCGGGCGCAGCGGCCCAGTCCGATGTGGCCGACACCCT
>JBDTNW010000083.1:0-6558 GCA_039933575.1 Pseudolysinimonas sp.
GAGTGGTGGACATCAGGGTCGGCTCGAACGGCGCGCTGGCGAACGTGAATCCACGGGTGTTGCCTTCGTCGTCGGTTTCCGGCGGCGACAGCAGGGTGTAGTCGGCGAACTGGCCGGCACGATAGTCAAACCCGACCGGCTTTTCGAAATGGAACGACATCGTTCCCTCGGCGACTTCGACCTTCTCAACCAATTTCGCGCGGAGCACGGTCATGACCAACCTCCTCAGATTCGAACTGCGTTAGGGACGCTCGGCCTCGAGCATCAGGCGTATGGGCTGCTCGAGGATCGCGGTCAGGGTCTGCAAGAACGCAGCCGCGGTTGCACCGTCCAGCACCCGGTGGTCGACGGTGAGCGTGATGCTCATCTTCGACACCTCGACGAGCACTCCATCGCGCAGCGCGGGAACGGGGCGGGCAGCGCCGACCGCGAGGATTGCGGCTTCCGGCGGATTGATCACCGCCGTAAACTGATCGATTCCGAACATCCCGAGGTTGCTGATCGTGAACGTGCCGCCGGACATCTCGGCGAGGGCGAGCTTGCCGTCCCGCGCCTTTGCGGCGAGAGCGGCAGTGGTCTGCGCGATCTGGGTCAGCGTCTGACGGTCGGCGTCGGTGACCACGGGCACGACCAGTCCGGCGTCGGTGGCGACGGCGATCCCGATGTTGATGTGGCCGTGACGAAGCAGCCGGTCCCCACCCCATGATGAGTTGGCATCCGGATGCTCGCGAAGCGCGGCCGCCGCCGCCGCAACGAGAAAGTCGTTGAGACTCACCTTCATGCCGGATGCCTCGAGAGCGGCGTTCACTTCGACCCGAAGCGCGATCAGCTTCTCCGCATCGACGACCCGGGTCAAGAAGAAGTGCGGGACCGCTTGGCTCTCGGTGAGACGGCGGGCGATGACCTTCCGGATGTTGCCGACCGGGATCTCCTCGTCGTCGGCGAAGGCCGCCGACGATCGTCCGGGTGCCGAATGAGTTTGCGAGACGGATGCCGCGGACGACTTCTGCGCGATCGCCATTTCGACATCCGCGCGCACGACTCTGCCTTGCGGTCCGCTCCCAGCCAAAGCGTCCACATCGACGTCGTGTTCGCGGGCGACGAGCCGAGCCAGGGGAGAGGCGCGCAGGCGCCCCGTGACCGGATGAGGCACCGCGGGCGACGGCCGCGCCTCGACGGGTGGGGAAGCGATCGGCGGTTCGACGGTTGGGGTAGCGAGAGGTGGGGCGGCGACCGACGCGTCCGCCGAAGACGCAACGGGCTTGAGGGGTGCCGCTGATCCGGTCCCGTCGCCGATGATGGCAAGCGGCCGGCCGATCGGAACCACTGTTCCAGCCTCGACCAGGTGTTGCTCCATGATCCCGTCCTCGAAGGCCTCGAGGTCCATGGTCGCCTTATCGGTTTCGATTTCGGCCAGGACATCGCCCCGGTGAACCGGGTCGCCGACGTTCTTCAGCCACCGCGCAAGTTGGCCCTCTTCCATCGTGTCCGACAGTCGGGGCATCACTACCTCAGACACCTGCCGCCTCCTGCCGCGAAAATCGGGTGTCGTCGAGAATCTCGGTGACTACCTGATGGAGTGTCGCCGCGCTGGGCAGCGCCGCGAGCTCGAGCGGCTTCGAGTACGGCAGCGGCACCTCCGCGGCCGCGACCCGCCGCACCGGGGCGTCGAGAAAGTCGAAGGCGCCTTCGCTGATGGTCGCCGAAATCTCTGCGCCGATCCCGTAGCTCAGGAGGTCGTCTTCGAAGACGACTACCCGGCTGGTCTTCTTCGCGCTCGCTACGATCGCATCCCGGTCGAGGGGACGGAGGCTGCGCAGGTCGACAACTTCGACCGAAACCCCCTCGTCCTCGAGTTGTGCGGCGACCTCCAGTGCGGTGACGACCCCTCGGGAGTAGCTGATAATCGTGACGTCAGTGCCCTCCCTGAGTACGGCGGCACGACCGATCTCGGCGATCTGCTCGCCATCCGGCACTTCGCCCTTGACGTTGTAGAGCGCAAGGTTCTCGAGGAAGAGCACGGGGTCGTCGTCGCGAATCGCGGCCGTCAGCAGCGCCTTCGCATCGGCAGGGCTCGAGGGTGCGACCACCTTCAGTCCGGGGATGTGCGCGTACCAGACCTCGAGATTCTGCGAGTGAGTCGCGGCCAGTTGCTGCCCGCCGCCACCGGGCGTCCGAATCACGAGAGGCACCGAGACCTGGCCCCCGAACATCGAGCGCATTTTGGCGGCGTGATTCACGATCTGGTCGATCGCGATCAGGGTGAAGTTGATCGTCATGATCTCGACGACCGGCCGCAGCCCGAGCATCGCCGAACCGATGGCGATCCCGACGAATCCCTCTTCCGCGATGGGCGTGTCGACGACACGTTTGGGTCCGAACTCTTCGAGTAGCCCCGCGGTGATCTTGTACGAGCCTTCGAAGACGCCGATCTCCTCACCGATCAAGAAGACGTTCTCGTCCCGGCTGAGTTCGGCACGCAGGGTCTCATTCAACGCCTGGCGGTAGGTGATGACGCGAGATCCGGTCGATTCTGTGGTCATGACAGCGCCACCACCCTGTCGCCGGGGAACGCCGAGGGTGCGTTGGGTACCTCGGTCGCGTAGACGTAGGCGAAGAGTTGGTCGACCGTCGGGTTCGGGCTGGAGTCGGCAAACGCAACCGCAACGTCGACTCGAGCTTCGGCTGCCGCGTCGATCTTTTCCGCGCCTGTCTCGGTGAGCACGCCGGCGCTGATCAGATGCGCGCGGAATGCGGGCACCGGGTCGGCCTTCTGCGCCTCCGCGGAGTCGGCCGCCGAACGGTAGCGTGCCGGGTCGACCACGGAGTGTCCTTTCAACCGAAAACTCATCGCCTCGACGATGCTGGGCCGACGCTCGACGCGCGCGCGTTTGAGGGCGTCGCGGGCAGCGTCGCGCACCGCGATCGGATCGTCGCCGTCGACCCGAACACCGGGGATGCGGTAGGCGCTCCCGCGCTTGTAGAGGTCGGGTTCCGCGGATGCTTTGTCGACCGGGGTTCCCATCCCCAGGCCGTTGTTGATGATGACGTAGACGATCGGGAGGTCCCACAGGCCAGCGAGATTCAGTGACTCGTGGAACGCGCCGATGTTCGTGGTGCCATCGCCGAGCAGGCACATGACCGCCTCCGTCTTCGGCCCGGCTTCGCTGCGGTAGTGGATCGCGAACGCCGCACCGGTGGCGGGGGGGATCTGTCCGCCGACAATGCCATACCCGCCGAGCATCCGCAGGTCCATGTCGAACATGTGCATCGAGCCGCCGCGGCCGCCGACGACACCGGTCGACTTGCCGAAAAGCTCCGCCATGACGGCGTCAGGATTCATCCCGCGCACGATCGCATAGCCGTGGTCGCGGTAGGTCGTGAACAGGTAGTCGCGGGGTTCGAGCGCGGCCATCAGGCCGACAACGGTCGCTTCCTCACCGAGGTTCAGGTGGCAGTACCCCCCGATCTTCGCCCGCGCGTACATCTCGCTGGCGCGCAACTCGAAGGCGCGTACCAGAGACATCTGTTCGTAATACGTGCGCAGGGTCTCGGCGGAATCGCCAGGACGCGGTGCTGATCTCCCGCTCTTGACGGGATTTTTCGTGTTCACCATAACCGACCTCGCTTTCGACAGGCGGCTGACTTCCAGACTATCCTCCGGCCCCGTCGTGCGCCGTCCGATTGGCAGTGCTCCCCGCAGGCCGACCATGGATCACGACCATGAGTTCACGAGTCACCGTCGAAAGTGACACTCATCTCGTGGCGAACTTGCGGAGGTGCTGTTGGCGAATCTGCTGCGCAATGAGGCACACAATGGCGCGCTGGCTGAGGATGACGCAGAGCGATTGCCGCGCGCGTCCGTCCGGGATGACGCTGGGCGAGTCGTGGGGCCGATCCGCGTTCTCGAGTGAGCACACCGAATCGTGCGAGAACTGACGGTGAGGATTGCGCCCGAGATTTCTACTCGACCGGTGCGGCCGCCGCCTCGGGCCGCGGGGTGCCGCACTCGACGCAGAAGTTCGTGGACTCTGGGTCGGCCGCACCGCAGTTGGGGCAGGTCCAGGTCGTTGCGGCCGCGGGTGGAGGCGGGGGCGGGGGCGCGGCGGTCGTGGGTGGGGGTGGAGGCGCCAGCGCCGTCGCCACTGGTGCAGCATGGAGGGGCGCGCCGGATGAGACTGCCGGCGCCTGGAGGATGCGCCCGAGGGCGGCAAGGTCGAAGTTCGGTGGCATCGGACCGCTGCGAAATGAGATCGCCGCCGACGGGTCAGCCGATCGGAGATTTGTGCCGAGCATCTGGACATAGTCCAAGTAGGTCTGATGTCCGTCCATCCGCTTCGGGCCGAGGGGGATGAAGTAGAACAGCGTCGTCTGCGATGTCCGCCACCAGATCAGACTCGTTCGCACCGCACGCCACCCGTTTGCCATCTCCGAGATCTCGATATCGAAGGTGAGCATCCGCACGCCGGCCCATGATTTGATCAGGCCGGTGTACGAGGACGGGTTGGAAGTATCGAGCGTCACGCTTCCCCGGAACGGCAGCAGAGCGCTCTGTACGGCGAGACGGATGCCGTCGGGAGTCAGCGACGTCGTCGCGTCAACGCCGTTCCACTGGTATTTGTGCGGGGTCTTGCCATTGTTCGTGGGATTCGGCGTCGCGGTGCGGTACTGCGCGGCCGGATCGGGGGCTTGGCCCGAGGTCGGCACCGCCAAACCAGTGGTCCCAGTGGGCAACGGCGGCGCGTCCAGGGGCGTTCCCACCGGCGTGGCGATGGACGCGGTTGCCGGGTTGCTCAGGGCGGGTGGCGGCGGCGGCGTGCCCGCTGCCTGCGCCAGTCGCTGAAACTCCGAGACGTGCTCCGCCATTCGGCGCTTGCGAACCTGGCTCTGCCAGATTCCGATCGGGATGAAGATCGCCAAGAAGATGAGCAACACGATGAGGGTCATCTGCTTACCAATCCCGCGCGGCTCGGGGCGCGACCCGTTGGGTGCAAGTGCGAAGTCTTCGTATCTGAGTTCGCGCCTAAGAAAAGCACACTGGGGGGTGGGCTCAACATGGGCAGCGCTGCCCATGTTGCCGCTTACAGCCGCCCGGCGGCCTTCAACGCAAGGTACTTGTCCGCCAACGCCGGAGGCAGGTCGGCGGGTGGAGCGGTGACGACTTCCGCCCCTCCCTGTCGCATTGCGGCGGCAACGCGGGCAATATCCAGCAGGGCGCGCTCAGCGGATGCCGCCCGGTAGACCTCGTTGCTGCCGGTGCGCTCACGCGTGGCGCCCACGACATCCGGATCGGTCACCGCGGCGACCACCACGGTGTGCTTCCGCGTCAGGGAGGGCAGCATCGCCAGCAGAGGTCGTGAGGCGCCGGGCGTATCGATCGGCGTCACGAGCACCACGAGCGCGTGTCGCGTGGTGATGCTGTCGATGAGGTTCGGGATGGCGTTCCAATCGCCTTCGATCAGTTCCGGCTCGATTGGGGCGAGGGTGTCGACCATGCGGGCGAGCAGGTCGGCACCGATCGCACCCTGCACCCGGCCCCGGATGACGCGGTCGTGCACCAGCAGGTCGACGCGGTCGCCGGCTTGGGAGGCGAGCGCCGCGAGCAGCAGTGAGGCTTCGAACGCCGTGTCGAGCCGGGGTTCGTCCGCAATGCGGGCGGCCGAGGTGCGGCTGGAGTCGATGACGATGATCACCCGGCGGTCGCGTTCTGGGCGCCAGGTTCGCACGACGAGTTTCATCTGCCCGCTGGCGGGGTCGCGGCGACGGGCCGTTGCACGCCAGTCGAGGGAGCGCACGTCATCCCCACTGACGTATTCGCGCAGCGAGTCGAACTCGGTGCCCTGACCACGCACCATCACGGAGGTGCGGCCGTCGAGTTCGCGCAATCGGGCGAGCCGCGACGGCAGGTGCTTGCGGGAGTTGAACGGCGGCAGCACTCGAACGGCTCCGTAGAGCGGCATGGTGCGCTGGCGCGCCGCCATCCTCAGCGGTCCGAATGCGCGCACTGTGACGTGCGCCGCTCGACGTTCCCCGCGTCGCGTCGGACGCAGCGTGGTCGTGATCACCACCCGCTCACCGACCGGGATGTCGATCGCCTGCCGGTTCGGGCGCGCACCGGCCGAGGGTTCCCAGGCGTCGCGCACGATGCCGTGCACGTGCCGCTTTCCGAGGTTCGCAAGCGCGAGTCGCGCTGGAACACTCTCCCCGAGTCGCACCCGGGCCGGAAGGTCGCGGGCGAGTTCGAGTGCCGCCGGCGATCCGGCCAGGGCGAGATCGAACGCGAGCACGACGACAAGTACCCCGCCCCAGATCGCGAGACCCGGCAGTCCGCCGAAGAACACGACGGGGACCGCACCGACGGCGACGAGCGCCACGAACCATCCCGAGACGGCCACGCCTAGCTCCGTTCCGGTGTGCGCCGGGTCATTAGATCGGCACCTGCACCTGCTGAAGCACCGAGCGCAGCACGGTGTCGGCCGAGACCCCTTCGAGTTCTGCTTCGGTCCGCAGTTGGATGCGGTGCCGCATCACGGGGATCGCCATCGTCTGAATGTGGTC
>JBDTNW010000084.1:0-6556 GCA_039933575.1 Pseudolysinimonas sp.
AGGCGCCGTGGAGTTCGGGCCGGTTGAGAAACACCCCGTCGACGAGCAGGATCGCGTCGGCCTCCCCCGTCGTCCAGACGGGTTCGATCGCGGCGTCGCGCGCCAGGTCGAAACCTGCCAGCACGAACCCGGTGCTGCCTGCCATCCGAAACGGCTCGAGGAGCACGCGGCGAAACAGTGAGTAGTCGAAGGCATCGCGGTAGTAGCCCTCGGGTGAAAACCGTCCCGCGACGTAGCGGAGGGCTCGGGGCCGGTGGAAGTTGTCGACTGATGCCCGAAACACCTCGAACCCGACGCGTCGAAACGCGAGCGCCAGGTCGTCGGCGAACCGGGTCTTGCCTGCGCCGTCGGGACCGTCGACCGCGAGGGTCGTTCGGCCCTTGGCGTAGTTGTGAGCGAACTCGGCCACGAGGGATTCGAGCACCTCACGGCGGGCTGGGGCGAGCTGAGACCAGTACGACACGCGGTCAGCCTAGTTAGCCTCACTGTGTGCCTGAAGAGAATGTTGCCGCGCGGATTGCGGGCTGGTTTGCCGCGGGTCATCGTGACCTTCCGTGGCGTCGGGCCGGGTTCTCGGCCTGGGGAACCCTGGTCAGCGAGTTCATGCTGCAACAGACGCCGGTGGCACGCGTCATCCCGGCGCTCGAACGCTGGCTGACCCGCTGGCCGACGCCTGCTGACCTGGCTTCGGTTCCTCCCGGCGAGGCGGTTCGGGCTTGGGAGCGGCTGGGTTACCCGCGCCGCGCGCTCGCCCTGCACGGCGCCGCCACCGTGATCGCCGAACGGCACGGCAACGTCGTGCCGGCCGACGTCGATGCCCTCCTCGAACTGCCCGGCGTCGGGCCGTACACCGCACGGGCGGTCGCGGCTTTCGCCTACGGGATGCGCACACCCGTCGTCGACACCAACGTGCGGCGCGTGCTGGCTCGAGCGCTCCGCGGCCAGGGGGATGCGAGCCCGCCCCGCACGAGCGCCGACCTCGCCGAAATGGACGCGCTGCTGCCCACCGATCCCGCGCCTGCCCGGCTCGTCAACGCCGGAACGATGGAACTCGGGCAGACGATCTGCACGGCCCGTGCCCCGCGCTGCGACGACTGCCCAATTGCCGACCTGTGCGCCTGGCGGGCCGCCGGGTATCCGTCGTACGAGGGGCCACGGGCGTCGGTTCAGAAGAAGTACGCGGGATCCGACCGTCAGGTGCGCGGGCTCGTGTTGCGCGAACTGCGAGCAAGCGACACCCCGGTGCCGGCGGACGCGATCGCGGGGTTGTGGGCGGATGCCGTGCAACTCGACCGCGCGATCAGCGGGTTGCTGCGCGACGGACTCGTTGTGCTCGACGCGGGCGAGTACGCACTGCCCTAAGCCGAGCCTGCGCGGTAGCTCCCCCACTCGCCCCAGTAGTAGTGGCCCGTGGCGGTGACCTCAAAACGGTTGTCGACCACGGCATCCACGAGTTCTTCCATCCTGCTCGCGACCTCCTCGACGCCTTCGTCGCACGCGTCGCACCCACAGTGCGGAAAGGGAAACTCGAGGTCACCAATGTTCACGATCACACCCGGAAACGGCGTCTCGACGATGTCGATCAGGATGCCGTCACCCCCCGGCCGGTTCGCCGGAGGGAGGGCCCGAGCGAGACTCCGGGCCACCTCCAGGAGCGGTGCAAATCGCTCGGGATGAGCGGTGACGCTGTAGGTCTCGTCCGCGGGGTGGCCGGGCCAGCGATGACCGTATGGGATGACCTCGCCGTCGGCACCGCGAAACTCGCGGATGTCGAGCGCCGGTCGGCGATACCCATCCATCCGGCGAGCCTAGGCTGATCCGGTGCCCGCCCAGTCAATTGTCGTCACGCGGGAGGCCGCAGCGACGGAACTCAGCACCGCGCTCGCCGCGATCCATGATCAGCTCGAGCTGCCCAAGGAGTTCCCTCCGGAAGTCGAAGCGGCAGCGACTCGGGCCATCGCCGACTATCGGCTCCCCGACGACGACCGCACCGATATCCCGCTGGTCACGATCGACCCGGCGGGATCGATGGATCTCGACCAGGCGTTGGCGATCGAGCCCAACGGCGACGGATGGCGGTTCTTCTATGCGATCGCCGACGTGCCGGGGTTTGTCGTGACCGGTGGCGCGATCGACGCCGAAGCGCGCCTGCGCGGGCAGACGCTCTACGCGGCAGATGGTCGCATCCCGTTGCATCCGCTGTCGATCAGTGAGGGTGCCGCCTCGCTGCTGCCCGACCAGGTGCGCGGGTCGTACCTCTGGCAAATCGACCTCGACTCGGCTGGCCGACCGACCTCGACAACGGTGACGAGGGCGCGGGTGCGCAGTCGCCGCCGCTGGAGTTACGACGACGCGCACCTGGCCGTTGATCACGAACCGATGTTCGGGATGCTGCGCGACCTCGGGCAGGCACGCCTCACTCTCGAGGCGGAACGTGGTGGGGCCAGCCTGTCGACACCCGAAATTTTGGTCGAACCTGACGGCAACGGGTATCGGCTCGAGCGTCGAGTGTCGCTGCCGATCGAATCGTGGAACGCGCAGCTCTCGATCCTCACCGGGATGGAGGCGGCTCGCATCATGCTCGATGGCGGCATCGGGATTCTGCGCACGATGCCTCCGGCCGAACCCGAGGCCATTGACCGGTTTCGACGTCAAACCGTGGCGCGAGGCACTCCCTGGCCGCTGGACGAAAGCTACGGCGACTACCTGCGGCGGCTTTCGGGCGACGACCCGCACCACCTCGCGATTCGGTATGCCGCTGCCTCGCTCTTTCGCGGAGCGACCTATCGTGCCTTCGACGGCGCACCACCAGCGGAGACAATCCAGTCGGCGATCGCCGCGCCGTACGCGCACGTAACCGCTCCGCTGCGCCGGCTCGTCGACCGGTTTGGGCTCGAAGTCTGCGTCGCACTGTGTGCGCACGTCCCGGTTGCCGATGACATCCGCGCCGCTCTCCCCGAAATCCCAAAAGCGATGGCACGGTCGACGAACCTGTCGGGCCGCCTCGACCGCATGACTCTGGATGCTGTCGAAGCCGCGGTGCTGGCCCCGCATCTCGGCGAGACCTTCGACGCTGTCGCGATCACGGGATCGATGCTGCAACTTCTTGACCCAGCGGTCGAAGCGCCCGCACCGAGTCCCCAGCAACCCGGAGCGGCGGTGCGAGTACGGATCGAGGCGACCGACATCGCGAAGGGAACTGTGCAGGTCAGCCTGGTCAGCTAGGGGGCGTTAGTCGCGCAGTCGTTAGGAACGCAGTCGCACCGAGAGGCAGGTCACGCAGCCTTCGAGTTTCTCGAATTCGGTCATCGGCGTCGTGATCACCTCGAGACCACGCTCGCGGAGCAGGTCCGCTGTACGTGGAGCGGAGGCCGACATCAGCACCGAGTCACGATCGAGAACGACCACCGCGACGCCTTCGGGTTCGGGCACGGCAAGAAACTCCGAAAAGACACCCGGGTCGTCGACCAGCGGCGCGAACCCGATGACCGTGCCGTCGGGCAAGGCCGTCACCCCCGACTTCAGGTGCAACACCTTGGAGACCGGCACGGCGACCACAGTCCAGCCGCGCGGGCCGATGAGCGCCCTCAGTGCGTCGATCCCGGCGGCATCGGTGCGCGACCCGAGTCCGACGTACGCGGTGCGTCCGATCTTCAGCACGTCACCGCCGTCGAGGTGAGCAGGAGGTTCAAGCCGCACGACCTCGAGCCCGGTGGTCGCGACTGCACGCGCCGTCGAGTCGATTTCACCGCGACGGGATGCTGCCCCCGGCGACGTCAGCACGGCCAGGTCGTCGAACACCACCACCATGTCCTCGATGAAGACGCCGTCGGGATAGTCATCCGCCGGGTCGACCTCGACCAAATCCCACCCACGGTCGCGGAAGACATCCACGTAGGTCTGCCACTGCTCCTGCGCGAGCGCCGGATCAACGGGGACGCGCTCGAGGTGCGTCAACTCGCCCTCGGCGAGCAGTGGCGAGGGTGGGCGAACCAGGAGGCGGGACACGAAGTCAGGCTAACTACTCGGCAGGATGCGCAGGGGCGCGGCATACTCGACGGCATGCCGGAACTGCCCGAAGTGCAGGCTCTCGTCACCGATCTGAGCCGTCGCTTGATCGGTCGCGAGATCGCGCGGCTCGACATCGTCGCGTTCGCCGCCCTCAAAACCTACGACCCGCCCGTGTCGGCGCTCGAAGGACTCACGATCTCGGGGATCGTGCGACACGGAAAGTTCCTGGACATCAGTGCTTCCCAAAACGGCGCAAGCGACCTGCACATCGTGGTGCACCTCGCCCGGGCGGGCTGGCTGCGCTGGCGCAACAACGCCCCACTGGCGACGGTTCGACGGGGTGCTGGGCCACTCGCGGCGCGTCTGGTGTTGGCACACGACGGTTCGGGTTTCGACCTGACCGAGGCGGGTACGAAGAAGAGCCTCGCGATCTGGATAGTGCGCGACCCCGCCGAGGTGCCACGGCTCGGGATGCTCGGCCCCGACCCGATGGCTGACGACTTCACCGAAGCCAAGCTGGCAGACATCCTGGCCGCCGCGGGCCGCTCCCAGATCAAGGGGGTGCTGCGCGACCAGCGGCAGATCGGCGGGATTGGCAATGCCTACTCCGACGAGATTCTGCACGTCGCGAAGATGTCGCCGTTCAAACCCGCAAGCATGGCGCCCGACGACATCCACGAGTTGTATGTCGCGATCAGGTCGACGCTGACCGAGGCTGTCGAGCGCTCGGACGGACTCGCGGCGTCAGAGCTCAAGGGCGAGAAGAAGTCGAACCTGCGGGTGCACGCGCGTAACGGCCTGCTGTGCCCGGTGTGCGGCGACACGATCCGTCAGGTGATCTACAGCGACTCGACGTTCCAGTACTGCCCGACCTGCCAGACCGGCGGCAAACCGCTCGCCGACCGGGTGCTCTCGCGACTACTGAAGTAGGCGAGTGCTTCCGGCGATCGCGCGTTCGATCCCGGAGATCAGCACGTCGAGCACGAAGATGAACTCCTGGTCGCGATCGTGGTGCGCATCGCCGATCGTCCGAGCGATGTTGGGGTATTTCTCGGGATCGTTGCCTGCGACGAGAGCGTCGAGCTCGTAGCCGCGCCCGGAAAGACCCGATTCGAGGCGGAACTCCTGCAGCGTGAAGCCGAACACGTGGTTGTCGATCCCGTGCAGGGAGTCGTGAGCGAGCTGGTGGGTGCAGCCCCCGGCAAGGAGAGCGCCCAGGATGTCATCGACGAAACGGAGTCGGTTCGGGCCGACTGCCGGTCGGCTGGTGGCCGGCGCGGGCGCCCAGCGGTGGTCGAGCAGAACGAGATACGCGCCCAAGACAAGCGTGCGCAGGCGCTCGCGCCACTCGAGGGCGGTGTCCGAGGCAGGAAATTCGGCGATCACCCCATCGACCATCGCGTCGATGAGTTCATCCTTGCCACTGACGTAGCGGTACAGCGACATCGCCTCGACACCGAGTGCTTCGCCGACCCGGCGCATACTCACCGCATCAATGCCGCGTTCGTCGGCCAGCGCGATCCCGGCCACCACAACTCGCTCGCGGCTGAGTGGCTCGCGGGATTTTCGAGACCGAGATTTTGCAGACTTCGGGTGCGGTTGCGGTGACGTCCCGTCCTGTGGCACGCTCCTGAGCATACGCGGAAGTTTACGCTGTAAGTCAAAAAGGGAGAACTAAGTTGCGTGCAGTCGTGAGGGACACCTGGGGCGGAGTTGAGGCAGTCCGAGTCCTAGAAGTATCGGTTCCCGAACCGGGGCCGTCGCAAGTTCTCGTGAGCGTGCGCGCCTCATCCGTCAATGCACTCGACTGGCATCAGCTGGAGGGCCTCCCCTACCTCATCAGACTCGCGGGCGGACTCCGACGACCCAAGGATCGCTTCCTCGGTGCGGATGTCGCCGGGGTCGTTGAAGCGGTGGGCTCCGAGGTCACCCGGTTCTCCCCCGGCGACGAGGTCATGGGCCAGTCGATCCGCACGTTCGCCGACTTTGTCGTCGTGTCCGAAGCGGGCCTGGTGCGCAAGCCCGCCAACGTTTCGTTCGTGGATGCGGCGGCCGTTCCCCTGGCAGGGCTCACCGCTCTGCAGATGCTTCGCGCGGCGGGTATTCGGGGCGGCGTGGATGTGCTCGTGTCGGGTGCGGGCGGTGGGGTCGGCTCTTTGGCCGTTCAGCTCGCATCGGCATTGGGCGCAGCCTCGGTGGCAGCGACGACTCGCACTGACGCCCTCGAGTTCGTTCGATCACTAGGCGCCGGCGAAGTTTTCGACTACAGCACAGACGAACTCGCGGCGCTCGACGCACGATTCGATGTGATCGCTGACGCTTCGGGAGCGCTCGATACCCGCACCATCCGTCGGCTCCTGCGCCCCGGCGGGGTCGCTGCCATCGCCGGATTGAAGCCGGGCTCCGGTCAACTGTTCTGCCCGATCATCCAGATGCTCGGGCCGGTTCCGCGTCACCAAAAGGGGACCACGATCGTGAGGGTCTCCACGGTGCGCACCACCGAAGATCTCCAGACGCTCGCCGACCTTCTCGAGTCGGGCAAGCT
>JBDTNW010000085.1:0-6455 GCA_039933575.1 Pseudolysinimonas sp.
TCGCGATCCTCGGGCTCGTCGTGATCGTCGGAATCATCGCGGTGTCGTGGGTGCTGTCCCGGTAATGATTCAGGCTCGGTCGGCGTAGCCTGAACTCATGCCTGCCGACTTTTGGGGAAACGCCATCTTCTCGGTCGTGCCCACCGTGCTGTTTGGGCTGCTGTTTTGGTTCATCTTCCGTTCGATGATCCGCTCCGATAGTTCGGAGCGTGCGACCGCCGCGAAGATCGAAGCCGAGGAGCGCGCCAAGCGCATCGCGGCACGCGCCGCAGCCGACTAGTCGGTCGTTTTCGGGGCCTTGGGGGTCCTCGGAGCCCGAGGGGGCTTTGCGGGCGCGTCGGCGGCGACGGGCACGACGGGCGCGGAGGGCACTGGGAGCACGGCATCCGTGACGACCGGCGTGGGCGGCGAAACCGCAGCAGCCTTCTTCCGTCGTGAACGCAGCAGCAGCAGTACGGCAACGACGGCAGCCGCGATCACCAACACGACGATGCCAATGATGACGAACAGCAGAATTCCGGGACCCGCCGAGGTCGCGCCGCCACGCGCCGACATTTCGAGGCGTTTCTCGATGGGCGTTTTCCAGGTGACAGTCGTGCCCGACAGTTCGCCGTTGTGATCGGTGACGGCGCCCGGGAAGGTGACCGACACCGTCAGATTGCTGTCGTCGGAGTTCTGGTCGGCTCCGCCGCCGGCGGTTTGACTCGTGAAGTCGAGCGCCCCGGTGAACACGTACTCGTCGCCGTCGCGAGTGAACATGAGAGCGCCCGGCTCCTGACTATCGAAAGCTGCCAAGGCGACGTTCGTGAGTTTGATCCGGGTGCCGAGATAGCCATCCTGCTCATAGTCGCTCGTCGAAACGCCCGCCGCGTTCGTCAGGGTACCGAGCAGAGCCGTAGCGATCTGCGCGGTTCCGGCTGTTGCGGTGGCTCGGGAATCAGCGGTGTCGTCGGCCAGGATGACCGCGACGACGATCTCGCCGTTCACGGTGTTCTGCGGCGTCAGCGTCACGTTGGCCTGGAAGCGCACGCAACCCGCGAGAGCAAGCACGAGCAGTCCGAGGGCCAGGATGCGAGGAACGATTCGTCGTCTCATAGCCCCCACACTGGCAGAGCACAGGCGTGGAGGGGAACCCGCGCGAGAAAACGCCTGCCAGCAGGCGGCCTCCGGCATCTGCGGCAAAGTGTGGAAAGCTTTTGAATCAATGGACCCCATGTCGTCGTCGCAGGGTCGCGATCCCGACCGGCTGCTGCCGACCGATGCGGCGGAACGTGCGATCGCGCGTGACCTCTATTCGCGAGTCGCTGGCCAGCCCATCATTTCTCCGCACGGGCACGTTCCCGTCGAGCTGTTAGTCGCCGATCAGGCGTTTCCGGATGCCGCCGAACTGTTCGTGACCAAGGACCACTACGTCACGCGGATGTTGCACGCGGCCGGGGCGGATCTGGCCCAACTTCTCACACCGGTGGATGAGGCGCAGCGCCGCCGAGCTTGGCGAACCTTGGCCGAGAACTGGCATCGATTCGCCGGAACCGCGTCGGGGTATTGGATCGAAGAGGAATTGACCCAGGTTTTGGACCTCGATACGCCGCTCGCTGGCGAGTCCGCCGACATCCTGTTCGACGCCGTCGCCGAGAAGCTCGCCCAACCGGAGTTTCGGCCACGCGCACTGTTTCGCCGGTTCGGGATCGAGTTTCTCGCCACGACCGACGATCCGCTCGACGACCTCGCCGGTCACGACGCGCTTGCAGCCCAAGACCTGGGGGGCCGCGTCGCCCCGACCTTTCGTCCTGACAGATATCTCGACCCCGACGCCGTCGGTTTCAGCGACTCCGTTCAGGCCCTGCTGCACCAGACGCGGCAGGCCACCACATTCAGCGGCTACCTCGCGGCCCTGGAGTCGCGGCGGGCGCACTTCATCCAGCACGGCGCGGTCTCGACCGATCACGGAGTCGAAGAGCCCCTGACGGTCGACCTTGACACGGCGGAGGCCGAGGCGCTCTTCCAGGCGGTGATCGTCGGGCGGTCGGATGCGGCGGGTCGGCGAATCTTCCGGGCGCACATGCTGCTTCAAATGGCTCGCATGAGCGTCGATGACGGGCTCGTGATGACCGTGCACGCGGGCGTGCTGCGCAGTCACAGCACGGCGACCCTGGCAGCCCACGGCGCCGATACCGGTCACGACATCCCGGTTCCGACGACTTTCACGCGCGGCCTGCAACCCCTGCTTGAGCGCTTCGGCCTCGAACGCGACTTCCATCTCGTCCTGTTCACGGTCGACGAGACTGCGTTTTCACGGGAGTTGGCGCCGCTCGCCGGGTTCTACCCGAGCGTGTATGTCGGGGCGCCCTGGTGGTTTTTGGATGCGCCCGATGCCATGGCGCGCTTCCGCAGCGCCGTCACCGAGACCGCTGGTTTCTATCGCACCTCCGGCTTCATCGACGACACTCGAGCCTTTCTCTCGATCGCCGCCCGCCACGACACGGCTCGGCGGGCGGATGCCGGCTTCCTGGCGCGTCTGGTCGTGCAAGGGCGCATCTCGCTCCCCGCGGCCGAACGAATCGCGGATGACCTGGTCGCTGCGATTCCGCGCGAGGTCTTCAAGCTGTGACTCCGACCGGCACCGCGGTCAGGTTGTCGCGCACGTCATCCCCGGGCGACGGCGTGATCCCGCCGGTGCGGATCGTGCATGTCGGACTCGGCGCCTTTCATCGGGCCCACCAGGCCTGGTACACCGCCCACGCCGCCGATGCTGCTGACTGGGGCATTGCCGCCTTTACCGGGCGCTCCCCCGAGGCCGCCCGGGCGCTTGCGGAACAGGACGGGCTTTTCACGCTCATCGAGCGAGGCCCACGTGACGACCGATTCGAGATCGTGCGCAGCCTGGTTGAGGCGTATCCGGGCAGCGATCTCGAGACCTTCACCGACCTACTGAGCCGTCCCGAGGTCGCCATCCTCACGATGACGCTCACCGAGGCCGGCTACCGCCTGGGTGCGGACGGCTTGCCCGATCTCGCCGATGCCGCCGTGGCATCCGATCTCGACGTCTTGCCCACCGGGCTGGCAGACTCTGGGGTCGCACTCGCGACACTGGCGCCGACAACTGCTCTCGGGCGCGTGATCCTCGGCCTCGAGTCACGCCGACGCGCCGGCGGACCTGGCATCGCCATCATCCCCTGCGACAACCTGCCCGAGAACGGCGCGGTGGTTCGGGGTGCACTGCTCTGGCTCGCGGACGCCATCAGCCCACGACTGGCGGCCTGGATGCGCGAACACGTTGCGGTCGTGTCCACCAGTGTGGATCGGATCACGCCACGCACGACTGAAGCGGATCGAGTCGTGGCGCAGGACCTCTCCGGTTTCGTCGACGATGCGGTCGTCGTGACCGAGCCCTTCTCGGATTGGGTGCTCAGCGGTGAATTCCCGTCCGGCCGGCCGGACTGGGGTTCCGCGGGGGCACGTTTCGTCGACGACATCCGCCCCTGGGAATCGCGCAAACTCTGGATGCTGAACGGTGCGCACACCGCGCTGGCGGCACTCGGGGCGGTGCGGCGGCACGTCTTCGTCAGTGACGCGATGACCGACCCGGTGTGCCGCGACCTGGTGGAGAGACTGTGGGATGACGACGCGCGGCAGCTCCCCGAGGTCGAGGTGGAAACCTACCGGGCGGCGCTGGTCGAACGCTTCAGCAACCCGCGGCTCGAGTACCGTCTCGTCCAGATCGCCCAGAATTCCGCGACGAAGGTGCGGGTGCGCATCCTGCCGGTTGCGAGCGCCGAGCGCCGCGCGGGACGTTCGGCCGACGGCTGTGCGGCGGCGGTCGCGGCGTGGATCCTGGCGGTGCGGGGTGGCTACACCTCGGCGCCGGATGGGATGCCCGCCGATGCGTCGACCATGAGCATCCTCGGGTTTCTCGACGCGACCCTGGGTGCCGATCCACAGTTCTGCGCGGCCGTCGACGCCGCGACAATTCGTCTGAACGAGAACCGAAGGAACCCATCATGATCATTGACCAGGCCGAGGTCATCGTGACCAGTCCCGATCGCAACTTCGTGACCCTCAGACTCACGACCGATGAGGGTCACTTGGGCCTCGGCGACGCGACCCTTAACGGTCGCGAGCTCGCGGTCGTCGCGTACCTCAAGGAGCACGTCGTTCCCCTGCTGATCGGGATGGATGCCAGCCGCATCGAAGACACCTGGCAGTTCCTCTACCGCAGCGCCTATTGGCGCCGGGGTCCGGTCACGATGGCCGCGAGTGCCGCGGTCGACATGGCGCTCTGGGACATCAAGGGCAAGGCCGCCGGGATGCCGGTCTATCAGCTGCTGGGCGGCGCCAGTCGCACCGGGTTGATGGCCTACGGGCACGCGTCGGGCAAGACGACCGACGAACTGTTCGACTCGATCCGCGAGCACCTCGAGAAGGGGTACCGCTCGATCCGCGTGCAGACGGGGGTTCCCGGGCTCAAGGCGATCTACGGAATCGCCTCCCAGTCAGCGGATGCCGGAGGCGGCGAGGCGCGGTACGACCATGAGCCGGCCCGCCGTGGCGCGAAGCCGACCGAGGAAGACTGGGACACCCGTGCCTATCTGAAGCACCTTCCCGGTGTCTTCGAGGCGGTGCGCAACGAGTTTGGCCCCGACCTTCCCCTCTTGCACGACGGCCACCACCGGATGACGCCGATTCAGGCCGCGAAACTCGGCAAGAGCCTGGAACCGTACGACCTGTTCTGGCTCGAGGACTGCACGCCCGCCGAGAATCAGGAGGCGCTGCGGCTGGTGCGCCAACACACCACGACACCGCTGGCGATCGGTGAGATCTTCAACACGGTGTGGGACTTCAAAGACCTGATCCGCGAGCAGCTCATCGACTACGTTCGCGGCGCGGTCACGCACATGGGCGGAATCACACCGCTGAAGAAGACGCTCGAATATGCGGCGCAGTACCAGATCAAGTCGGGCATGCACGGTCCGACCGACATCTCGCCGGTCGGGATGGCTGCCGCGCTGCACCTCGGGCTGGCCATTCACAACTTCGGCATCCAGGAGTACATGCCGCACGGCGAGCGAACCAACCAGGTCTTCGAGCAGACCTTCAGTTGGGCCGACGGGTACCTTCACCCGGGTGACCAGCCGGGCTTAGGAGTCAGCCTCAACCTCGACGAGGCCGGACAGTATCCCTACGAGCGGGCCTACCTGCCGTTCAACCGGCTCGCCGACGGCACCGTTCACGACTGGTAGGCGAGAGCGTAAGCCGGAGTACCGTCGAGCCATGTCGTTTCAGGCGTACCTCGACAACATCGAGACGAAGACCGGACTCACCGCGCGGCAGTTCATCGCGGCTGCCGAGGCGAAAGGTTTTGGGCCGGGCACCAAGGCGACCCCGATCATCGAGTGGCTCGCCGCCGAGTACGACCTCGGACGCGGTCATGCCATGGCACTCGTGCACGTCATCACCAAGGGTCCGAACATCTACGCGAAGCATGTCGGCAGCGCCGGCACCCACAGCGACCCGTCGGAAGTTCTCTGGCTCGACGGCGCGGCGACCAAGCCCACGGGTTAGGCGCGTTCCTCCAGTACCGCCGCGAGGGCCTCGAGCAGACTCAGCGTCGGGTCTTCAGGGGTGCACCGGCTGCTCGTTTGGCGGTACGTCACCGGGAAGACGCGGGGTCGGCAGTGGATCGAAGAAGCCCACAGCGGCATCGGTGAGGTCGCATTTCCGGTTGCTTTCTCCCAAAAGCTGCTCTGGCTCACTCAGCAGAAGGTGGCCAGCGTCGTCTTCGGCAAGGTCCTGTGTGTAGACGACGCTATTCGGTTCCTCGCCAAAGGGGCTTATTTGAGCGCCTTCCCATACCGTCATGGGGTCCGGGTTCTTGGCCGTGATAACTCGATCTCCGAGCGCCATGCAGCTCAAGATCGTCGCGCCGCGACCGTCGGCTCTCTCATTGACCGAGATCAGGGCGAAAGGGCGTGGCCCCGGAAACGCCCAGGCCTCGTCGCTGCGATCGCGAATGTAGTCGAGGTAGATACCCCACCGGTACTCGGGGGTAATGCTCGCGTTGAGCGCCGCGAACGTGAAGTCACCGACGTTAGTCGCGTGTGCTGCCTGCGAGAGCCCCTCGATGAGAGCTGCGACGTACCGGTTATGCGCGTACTCCTGGGGCACGGTGGTCTTCCAGTCGACGCCGGGAGCGGCCTGCGCCCCGCACCCCGTCAACAGGAGCGCGGTGGCACCTAGGGCAACGGCTGCGGTCGCGCTGCGTCGGAGCCTCATGCGCTCAATCGTAGCCACGCACCGATGATCGCTTTCAGTCTTGCCGGCGCGTCATTTGCGTTCAGCGAGCACTGTCGCGAGGGTTTCGAGCAGGCGGTCGGTGTCGGCGTCGTCGAAGGGCAGCGGCGGCCGGATCTTCAGGGTCGTGTTGTCGGCACCCGCTGTCGCGAGCAGCACGCGTC
>JBDTNW010000086.1:0-6439 GCA_039933575.1 Pseudolysinimonas sp.
CCCTAGGAACCCATACGCTGGATCGCATGCCACCCGCCGATCCGCTCAGCGATCTTGGGGTGCGGGTTGGTCCCGACGGCGGCAGCATTCGAGTCTGGAGCGCCAACGCGACCGGCGTCGACCTGTGCGTGTTCGAGGGTAAGGATCCCTCGTTCGCGGGCACCACGATCCCGTTGACTCGGGATGCCGACGGCGTCTGGAGTACCACCACGCCAGCGCTCTCCACCGGTACCTTTTACGCGGTGCGGGCCCGCGGGCCGAAGGGTCCGACCCACGCGTTCGACGCGACCAAGAACCTGCTCGACCCGTACGCGCGGGGTCTGGCTCGCACCTCGACCGGCGAGTGGCGCGGCTACGTGCAAGACGACGCCTTCGAGTGGGAGGGCGTCACGAAACCCGGCATCTCGCTGGACCACGCCGTCGTCTACGAAGCCCACGTGAAGGGGTTCACGAAACTGCACCCCGGCATCCCGGACGCCCTGCGGGGCACGTATGCCGGGCTCGCGCATCCTGCGGCGATCGAGTATCTGAAAGACCTCGGCGTCACGACGCTCGAACTGCTTCCCGTGCAGCAGAGCGTCAGCGAGCAGCGCCTGCAGAAGATGGGCCTGATCAACTACTGGGGCTACAACACCCTCAACTTTTTCACCCCGCACGCGGCCTACGCGACGCGCGAGGCGCAGGTCGGCGGCACCGGCGCTGTGCTGCGCGAGTTCAAGGGCATGGTGAAACTGCTGCACGAAGCCGGCCTCGAGGTCGTGCTCGACGTCGTCTACAACCACACCTCCGAAGAGGGTCGCGGCGGTCCGACCAGCAGTTTTCGTGGCCTCGACAACGCGTCGTACTACCGGCAGGGCGCCGACGGCAGCTACATCGACACGACCGGATGCGGTAACACTCTCGACTTCTCGCTTCCGGCCGCGCAGCGACTCGTACTCGACTCACTGCGGTACTGGACCAACGAGGTGCAGATCGACGGGTTCCGCTTCGACCTGATGGCGACCCTCGGCCGCAACGCCGCCGCAGAGTTCGACCCCGAGCACCCACTCCTGCTCGCGATCCGCGACGACCCCGAACTCGCGGGCACCAAGATGATCGCCGAACCGTGGGATGTCGGCATGGGCGGTTGGCAGGTCGGCAACTTTCCCGACGGCTACTCCGAGTGGAACGACGGCTACCGCGACCGGATGCGCAACTTTTGGCTGCGCGACATCGCCAGCGCTCGCGAGTCGGGCACCGCGAGCGAAGGGATTGGATCACTCGCTCGTCGCATCGCGGGATCGAACGACGTCTTCGCGCTCGAACGTGGGCCGCTGGCGAGCGTCAACTTCATCACCGCACATGACGGCTTCACCGCCTGGGACCTCGTCTCGTACGACGACAAACACAACATCGGCAACGGCGAGAACAACCGTGACGGGTCGAACGACAACAAGTCGTTCAACCACGGGGTCGAAGGCCCGACCACCGACGCGACGATCCTCGCGACGCGGCGCCGCGCCATCCGGAATCTGCTCGGCACCCTGCTGCTGTCGGGTGGCGTGCCGATGATGACCGCCGGGGATGAATTCGGCCGCACCCAGCGCGGCAACAACAACGCGTACTGTCACGATTCCGAACTCACCTGGCTTACCTGGGAGCGTGAGGACTGGCAGCAGGAGCTCGCCGCTGTGACGACCCAGCTCATTCGGCTGCGGCGCGAGAACCCCGCGCTGCGACCGGTGCGGTACGGACGGTTCGGCGAGAAGACGCCGAGTGCCAGCCAGATGGACTGGTACAACAAGCAGGGCATCTCGATGACGATGGATGACTGGGACTCCCCCGCCGAACGCACGCTGCAGTTCCTCGCTGCGTCGACTCCCGAGTTCGAGGAGTTCAATCGCATCCTGCTCGTCGTGCACGGCCTCGAGACCGATGTGACCGTGACCCTGCCGTCGCACGACGGCGTGTCGGGCTACACGCTGCTGTGGGACTCCTCCCACGACGACATCAGCGGGCTCGAACCCGAACACACGCCGGGTGAAGTGCTGCCGGTCGGGCCGACGTCGATGCTGCTGTTCCGCGCGCACTAAGAACCTGGGCAGAATCTCGGCCGTTCAACCCTGAAATGACGCCAACACGTAGGGCCGCAGCCTTGAGCCCTCGGCCATCAGTTGAAGAATAATCGTCGTCTTGTCTCTGAAGAACTCGAATTGCATGCCGTCAAAGTATCCCCGCTGATTGGTGAGGGTCCAGATCCACGCGACGCGAGTGTCGAGAAGATCTACCCAGGTGCTGCTGGTGTGCTCGGCGGTTGGCTCGGAATGACGACGTGCCTGCCAAATAATCGTGTCGAAATCGGGATCAACTGTTATATCAAGATATCCCTTTTCGAACTCGAATCGAACAGTGTCGACCCAATAGTGATCGAATTCTGAGGCAATGACCGCTCGAAGGTCGCCATATTCTTCCGCAACATAACTCAGGTCATCGTTCATTTCCCGCCCTTTCCTTGAGAACCAGCCGACTTAACCATCTTGAGCGCGCGTACGGCTTCCAGATCGCCCGCGGCAGCCTTCGTTGCGATGTCGCCGAGAGTGAGCTCCCCGTAGCCAGTTTGAAGCATGTTCACTTGCGATGCGCCGCCACCTCAGTTTCGAATGAGCTCCCCAACTGTCTTCTCACTTTCATCGGCAAGGTTGCCGAGCAACCTTCTTGCCTTTGGCGCAAGGCTAATTGCTCCCGTCTCGTCGGCCCAGCTCACGGACCTGAGAGCCGCAGGAAGGCCGGCCGCGCCGCCACCTTCAACGAGCCCACCAGCAAGGGCCACTGTGCCCACAAGCCCGAGGACCCCTTCGGCACCGTCCAGAGCTATCTGCCCGGCAGGGCAACCGTTCTGGGTGTCCCTGATCTCGTTGCTGAACCCCTCGATAGCGGAGTACGCGGGGTCGACCATCATCACCGCGCACTCATAGAGACTGCCCTGACCTGAACTAACGCAGTCCATGGTGGAAACTACACTGCTCGCGAGCGGGCTCAGTGAGAGGAGTGCGCGCGACTGCAAGCAGGCGAGCGGGTCATTCCCGCCCAGGATGCACATCCCAGACGGGTCACTATAAGAGTATCGAATTCGGGATCAACGTTTACGGTCAAATACCCCTTTTCAAACTCGAAACGAACAGTCTCGATCCAGTTCTTCTCAAATTCGAGAGTAGTGACTGATTGAAGCGTGCCATAGTCTGCCGCGACAGCCTCGAGATCATCCGTCAATTCCGCTCCCTCATCTATTTATCATCAGACGCCTGTTTGCGTCGGCACATGCCGCTCGGGCCACAACTCGAGGTCGCCCTCATCAAGCTGGAAGAATGGCATCGGCTCTGAATACACTTCCCGACCTTCGGCAATCTCGGCGTCCAACTGATCCAATGTCTCGACCTTCTCGAGCCTCCATTGCACCTGTTCACGCGAACCGTTGAGGTACGTCTGCTCGGCACCTCTCCCCAACTCGAGTGCAGACTCGAACGCATCATCAAAACTTGCGCTAGAGAACAAGATCAGGCTTCGCGCTCTTTGCGCCTCAATGTTGCCGCTGACTGTGATTCGAAAAACCAGCATCGCGCTGAACCAGGTCTTCATTTCGGCCACCTCAGGAATCCTCTCCTTCTGCGAGCAAATCTAAGGCACATCGGTTTCATCGGGGGGGAGCGATGGCGCCTGCTTGCGCGCCCTTCCTTAGCACGCGCCCGGTGAGGTGCTGCCGGTCGGGCCGACGTCGATGCTGCTGTTCCGCGCGCACTAGCCGGGTTCTCGCTAGAACGAATCAGATCATAGGGCGGCCACGATTTGTTCCAGACGATATATTTTCAGCTGAGCCGTCTCCGCGGCAATCTGAAGAAGAGTTCTCTGATTCCCCAGCCAGAACTCAATTTGAATTCCGTCCAGATAACCCCGTTGATTTTCCAACAGCCATATCCATGCCGGCTTGCTCGACAACAAGCTGCTCCAAAACGGGCCACTCGACCCTGATTCGCCCACCACTTGCGCTTGAACTGCCCAGCGAATGGTGTCATACTCAAGGTCGACGCTCAGATCCAAGACGCCGTTTTCAAATTGGAAGCTTATCGAGTCGATCCAGTCCTTATTGAATTCGTCGACCACGACCCGCTTCAGAGTGCCGTATTCCTCTACAACGGAGATCAAGGCTTCATTCATTTTCCACCCTTTCCTTGGGTGCCGGCATGTTTGATCATTTTAGCGCCTTTACCGCTTGTGGATCTTTATTCGCGGCGAGGATAGCAATTTCGGCAAGAGTCTTTTGCCCATACCCGGTTTGCAATCCATTTACCTGCGAAGCCCCGCCGCCTCTAATTCTAATGGCTTCGGCAACCGTCATCTCGGCTCCGAGATTCAAATTCTGGATCGTTCGCCGCGCGTTGCGGCTCAAGTTGAGCTCTCCAGCATCGCTGGCCCAATCGAGAGATCTGATCGCACTTACGATCCCACTCGACTCGGCCCCCTCGCCGAACCCGCCGGCGATGCCCACCGTACCTACCAAACCGACGACTCCTTCGGCGCCGTCGAGGGCGATTTGCCACGCGGGACAACCGTTCTGGGTGTCTCGGATCTCGTTGCTGTACCCCTCGAGAACCGAGTACACCGGATCGAGCGTCATCACCGTACATTCATACCCGTTGCCGGTGCCGGAGTTGACGCAGTCCGCAACGGAAAGTGCGGCACCGACGACTGGGACGGGGCCGAGTACGTTGTGCCAGTACATGCAGGCGAACGGGTCGTTGCCACCGAGGAAACACAATCCGGTAGGGTCTGCCCGATCGAGGGGGCTGTTGCTGACATACGCGTACGGCTGACGTGTTTGGTCGACGGCCGGGTCGACGCTAAGAAGCTGGCCCGTGGCGGGGTCGTAGTCGCGGGCGCGGAGGTAGATGAGCCCGGCGTCAGGATCGGCCCAATTGCCGGTAAATTCCATCTGGGTATGGATTGGTACAACAAGCAAGGCATCTCGATGACGATGGATGACTGGGACTCCCCCGCCGAACGCACGCTGCAGTTCCTCGCTGCGTCGACTCCCGAGTTCGAGGAGTTCAATCGCATCCTGCTCGTCGTGCACGGCCTCGAGACCGATGTGACCGTGACCCTGCCGTCGCACGACGGCGTGTCGGGCTACACGCTGCTGTGGGACTCCTCGCGCGACGACATCAGCGACGTCGAACCCGAGCACACGCCAGGTGAGGTGCTGCCGGTCGGACCGACCTCGATGTTGCTGTTCCGCGCGCACTGAGCGGATGGTTATCGCTATCCGCTTTGAGACTCAACCAGGTGTGTGTTCGCACATTTCGAAGTAGTCGGAGTTGTCGGGGTCGCCCAGGGTGACCGTGAGGCACATCCCGCTCGCGCGTCGTTGGTATTCGAAGTACACCCCAAACGATGGTGCCTCAGCATCAAAGTGGTCAATCGCGAGTGCGGGATAGCCGCTCGACGCCCCGTCATCTATTGACCAGCGGCAGGTGGAGTCGAAGCGGCTTGCGGTGCTGGGATCGCCGGCCTGATGGAGCGCCACGAAGTCCGGGAGGTCGACCACACCCCGCTCGCCGCCCTTTCGGATATCCAGGGTCGCACCACCACCCGCCCAACTACCGATGACTGTTGCATCGGTGAGCTGCCCGCCATTTGTGCAACCAGCCAGCAGCGAAACGCCGACGGCAAGAACTGTCAGCGCGCGGGCCCTCACCATGAAATGTACTGGGTCCATCGAATCGTTTGCGATATTGGCGACAGCGGCCCAGAGGTGGCCAATGAGTTCTCGAAAGTCTCAATTGCGTGGTAGCCGGGGATGAAATTGTACAAGGGGAGATGTAGCGCTGAAGCCAGCGTAGAGCTGTTGTTGATCACAAACTCTACCTTCACACATCGGTCGCCGATTTGGGCCAAAGGGGTAATGGTAACGTCGTACGAACCAAGGTATGCCGCAGTCAGGTTCCCGGTCAGACCCAGTGTTGCAACGGCCGAGTAGTCGCCAAGATAGTCGGTAACGCCATTAATCCCACCAAGGCTGTAGCTGACCGCCGGGGATGAATTTGGTCGCACCCAGCGCGGCAACAACAACGCGTACTGTCACGATTCTGAACTCACCTGGCTGACCTGGGACCGGGAGGACTGGCAGCAAGAGCTCGCCGCCGTCACCACCCAGCTCATCCGGCTACGGCGGGAGAACCCCGCGCTGCGCCCGGTGCGGTACGGACGGTTCGGCGAGAAGACCCCGAGCGCCAGCCAGATGGACTGGTACAACAAACAGGGCATCTCGATGACGATGGAGGACTGGGACTCCCCCGCCGAACGCACGCTGCAATACCTGGCGGCCTCGACTCCCGAATTCGAGGAGTTCAACCGCATCCTGCTCGTCGTGCACGGCCTCGAAACCGACGTGACCGTGACCCTGCCC
>JBDTNW010000087.1:0-6427 GCA_039933575.1 Pseudolysinimonas sp.
CGGAGCCAGCATCTCGCCGCATCCTATGAGCGTCTTGTGGACGCGCTGGGAGCCTACCCGCAGGTGCCCGCGGGCGCTGTCAGCATCCAGGACCACCCGCATTTTGGATGCAGTCGTGGTCGACGAGCACGGTCTTGGCTGATCCCACCCGAATCTGAAGGTCGTTCGCGCGCAGGGTCAAGGTGCCGATCACCGGAATCCACTCCCCGCCGGCGTAGCGATACTCGGCACGAAACGTGATCGACAAAGTGATGGTGTAGTCGCCGAGCGCTTGATACACGTGGGATGTCGGGGTCGGGTCGAACTCGGCGACGCGTTGGGACGCCCAGGTGCCGCCCTTCGTGCTCTTCGTCGCGGCCTGGCCGTCGCCGTAGGCCCAGTGGTACGAAATCGGGGTAAAGCGCACGTCGGCGGACTGGCCGAGCAGCTGGCCGTTCACGATCTGCGTGCCGACGATTGCGTAGAAGTTCGTCTCGCGGCCGGCGATGGTCCAGCCGTCGGGTTCCATCAACTGCCGGCCCGGAGTGGGGCGGAAAGCTGCGATATCTGCAATCGTGACGGGCTCGGAGACCGTGAATATATCCCGCGGGCACGGCAGGCAGTCAGACGGTTGAGGCGGAGTTGGCGACGACGACGGGCCACCGTGCCCCCGACCTGGCGTCTGCGAGGTGCCGGTCAGGTCGACGTGGTCGCCATTGATCTCCCCGCTAACAGCGGGGCAGCCGAACTGGGCCGTTGACGGGCCACAGACAGCAGTCGGCAGCGCCATGGCGGGGCTTGCGCCAACCGCGCCAAACACAGTCGCCGCAACCACGCCTAACAGAAGTCTGTGCCGGACCACTGTGTGCTCTCGCTTATGAGGAGGCGCCCGTCCACGCTCGTCTCAAAACTGACCTCTAGCGGCACGCGCGGCGCGCGGCCCGCAGGCGTTACGTCGACTCCTTCCGCGTCCACGACGCTTGACGTGGAGACGTCCAAGCAGACATACACGACTACAAGGGTCGGGTCAGGAGACTGCTGAACCTGCTGGATCTTCATCGAGTCGAACGACGTGACACCCTCGGTGTGGTAGCCCCGGTCGAAGAAAAAACCGAAACCCTCGATCTCGTTCTGCAACTGCCCCTCGGTCACATAAGGCGCAATTCGTTCCGGGTTGACGCCTCCCTCGTGACTGATCGTCGTCGATACATCGAAGTAAGCCGCATACGCATCCTCTGCCGCCGCAAGGGCATCCTCCTCGGACGCGAAGATCGGCGTCGCGGAGGGGGTCGGCGGAAGGGTCGGGATCGGGCGGGAGTCGATGCAGCCCGTGAGGGTGAGGAGTCCGACGAGGGCGAACGCCCCGACCACTGTTCGCATGGCTCCTACGGTATCCAGCCTGCGGCTCCTAATCCCGAGATATCCACAGTCGAAGGTCGCGTACCCGGTGCTCGCGACCTGGAGACCGCCCCGTCTGTGCTTTCGCCCCCAAGCCCTACCCGTAGAGTGAAATGGCTGGAGGGGACAGGAGAGATCGTGCCGCAGTCGCAGTCGGATGTCATGCTCGACACTGCCGCCCAGTTGATTACAGAAGACGGGTTCGACGCCGTCTCGCTCTCGCGGATTGCGACCGAAGTGGGCGTCGACGACGATGACGTCTTGACCGAGTTCGGCTCGCTCGAAGATCTGTTGGTCGCGATGCTCAACCGCGAGTTCAGCAGGATGTGGGCCGTCATTGTTGACAACATCGACCGGGACCCGCGCGGCGGCTTTCTCTCGCAGATCTACCGCTACACCCTGACCGCCGTCTACGAACGGCCCCTCGCTCGTGCGCTCTACCTGATGGACCGCGACGGCCTCAACACGATCATGCGAGCCACGCATGGGTTCGCCTACATCCCGGAATTCGGAGTTCGCGCCGGCTTCATCGAACGCATGCAAGACGTCGGCATGGTGCGTCGGGATGTCAACCCCGAGGAGCTCTCCGCACTGCTGAGCGCGGTCTGTGCCGGGGCTGCTCTCACCGCCCCCAACTCCGAACTCGACAAGGTGAGCGAAGGTCTCCTCATGCTCCTCGAGCGAGGTGCCGACACCGACGTGACAGATACCTCCCCAGGCAAGGCGGCCTACGTCGAGTTCGCAATGAGTCTGGTCAACCGCAAAGATCTCGCCTAGGCCGCAGGGCTCAGCGAGGTTCCACCGTGAACCGACGCAACGCAAGCGCGGGGTTGAGGTGACGCACCTCGGCGACTCGCTCTGGTGAGATCCAGGCGACCGCGACATCCGTCGACTCGCCAATGGTGACCAGTTCGACCCCCATCGGATCGACCACCATGCTGTTGCCCGCCCCGATCGGCGGGGCGTGGTCGGCGGCGGCGAGGTAGATCGTGTTCTCGATCGCGCGTGCGGTGATGAGGGTGCGCCAGTGGTGCTCTTTGAGCGGGCCGCGCACCCACTCGCTGGGCAGCAGCACCAGGTCGGCCCCGGCATCCACGAGGCGTCTCGTGACTTCGGGGAACCGGATGTCGTAGCAGGTCTGCAACCCGACGGTGAAGCCGCCGAACGCGAAGGTCGGGGCGGCGTCGGCGGCCCAGATCGGTCCGGCGACGATGCGGTCGCTCTCGCGCATCCGGAACGCGTCGAAGAGGTGAATCTTGCGGTAGTGCGCCACCACCTCGCCGTGCGCGTCGACCGCGACGACGGTGTTCGCCACCCGCTCGGCCGCGCCGGGAACGAGTTCGATCATTCCGGCGATGAGATGGATGCCCAGCTCGGCCGCGATCTCGGCGAGCGCCCGCACGAACGGGCCGTGCAGCGACTGCGCGTGATCAACCCAGTCGGCGCCGAGGCCGGGCGTGAAGTACGACGAGTATTCCGGGAAGACCACGAGGAGGGCACCGCGGGATGCCGCATCTTCAGCCAGCGCACGGATCGTGTCGAGATTGGCGGCCTCGTCGGCGCCGGGCGCGAACTGCGCCACCGCGATCGCCGTCGGATGGGTCGTCATGGCTTCAGGCTACGCGTCAACCTCGCACCCCGGTCCGAGCGTCGTGACTACGACATCCGAAAGAGGAGACACCATGACCGAGTTGCGCATCTGGCCCCGAGCCGTTCTCGTCGTCGCGGGAGGATTGTTGGGAATCGCCCTGGTGTCCTACGGCGACGCGATGATTTCAGCGGACGTCGGCGTCGCGCAGGTCAAAGTCGTGCACGTCACCTCCGTCGACGCGCCTTCGAACAGCAAGTGAAGACGAAGGGCCCGAGCCTTGCCAGCCCGGGCCCTTCGTTTCACGATGCGATCAGTGCGCCATCCCGGCGAGCACCGCGGCGTCGAGGTGTGAGATCGAGTGCGAGTCCTGGAAGGCGCGCACCCCCTCGATGCCCTGCTCGCGGCCCATGCCGGACTGCTTCCTTCCGCCGAAGGGAGCGCGCAAGTCGAGGCGAGGAGCGCCGTGGTCGTTGACCCAGACGTAGCCGCAGACGAGCTGTGAGCCGACGCGGTTCGCGGTGTCCGGGTTAGCGGTCCACACCGAGCCACACAGGCCGCCCCAGGTGTCGTTGGCCATCGTGACCGCTTCGGCCTCGGTGTCGAACGGCATGATCGGGATGACGGGGCCGAACTGCTCGAACGTCACGACGCGCAGGTTCGGGTCAGCGTTCACGACGAGGGCGGGGCGCACGAAGTTGCCGCCAGCGAGGTCGCCGCCGGGCAGTTCGCCGAACTCGCGCACGTCAGCACCCGAAGCCTTCGCCTCTTCGATCAGCTCGTCGACGAAAGCCTTCTGGATCGGCGAGTGCAGCGGGCCCATCGTCGTGTCGGCGTCGAGGCCGTAGCCGAGCTTCGCCTTCTCAAGTCGTGCCGAGAGTCCGTCGACGACCTCATCCATGCGCGAGCGGTGCACGTAGACGCGCTTCGCGTTCATGCAGATCTGCCCGGTCGTGTCGTAGATCGCCGCGTAGAGACGGTCGAGGTGCGTGTCGTCGATGATCGCGTCTTCGAGGATCACCGCAGCGTCGTTTCCCCCGAGCTCGAGCGTCACCCGGGTCAACGTCTTCGACGCCATCTCCATCATGCGCTTGCCGCCGCCGACCGAGCCGGTGAAGCAGACCTTGGCGACATCCTCGTTCTGGATGAGCGCGGTCATGTTGGCATCCGCACCCGTCACCACGTTCAGCACGCCCGCAGGCAACTTCTCCGCGATGCGCTGGATGAACCGCGCCGTCGCGAGCGGAGCTGTCAGCGGTGGCTTCACGATCACGGCGTTGCCGGCGAGTAGCGCGTGAGGAACCGCGGCACCGAGGATGGCGATCGGCCAGTTGAACGGCACGATCACCGTGACGACGCCGAGCGCCTGGTGCCGCACGGTGGTGCGGGTCGCGATCGCGCCCGGGATTGGCTCGAGCACATGGCTCTCTGCCACCTGATCGGCGAGCGAGAGCGCGAGGCCCCAGCGAATCTCGAAGACGAGGGCGTCGACCCAGGCCTCGAAGCGCACCTTGCCGTTCTCCTGCGACAGGATGGCGGCATCCTCATCGCGGAACGCAGCCACACCGTCGATCGCGGCAGCCATCTGCGCGGCACGTTCCTGCGGGGTCAAGGCCGACCAGGCAGGGAAGGCTGCCTTCGCGGCTGCGACGGCATCTGCGACATCCTGAGTTGATGCGGACGCGGCGTGCCCGACGATCGTGCCCTTCTTGCCCGGGTCGGCGATCGCCGTCGTTTCGGCGGTGTCGCGGGCTTTGCCGCCGATGTACAGGCCGGTCTTTACCGGTGCCTGGGTCTGAACGTCAGTCATCGACTCACTCCTTCGTGTGTACGGATGCCCTGAGGTTACGTCCGGTGCATGAGAGTCGGGTCGGCATTTTGTGCATGAACAGCGCGGCGCGCGGGACCGGGGTATCGTGCACGGCATGCAGGTCGCCGACGCTCTGAGCGCAGACGAGTGGGAGCTCGTGACGAGTGACGCCTTCGTGCCGCTTACCTGCGTCTCGTTCGAAGCCGACTTCCGCGGCCACATCGAGCACGAGCGTCTCGACGATTCGACCTCGGTCAACCACGTCACGACGAGCGGGCTCGCGGTCGACCGCACCGCCCGCCAGGCGTCCCACGCGAACGCTGACGACATCCACATCACGCTGACCCTCGGCGGCGCCGGGGTCGTGCGTCAGGATGGTCGCGGCGTGCGCGTCAAAGCTGGCTCGGTCACGACCTATGCGACCGACCGCTCCTACCAGCTCGACTACACCGCACCGCATCAGCGACAGGTTCTGGTGCAGGTCTCGAAACGCGCCCTCGGCATCCCAGTCGATGTGGTTGAGAGGTCCTGCGAGCAGCTGCTGGTCGCACCGGGTGCCGCGACCGAGGTGCTGTTCGAAACGATCGCCGAGGCCCACCGCGATCCGACGCCCGGTGCGGATGCGCTGGCCGAGACCGTGCGCGATCTGGCGGGAACGATGATCCGCTCATCAGTCTCCGGGGCTCGGGTCATGCCGACCACACACGGCGGGTTGCTCGCCACGGTGCGCTCGTTCATCCGCGGCAATCTGCGCTCACCCGAGTTGGATGTCGCGCAGATCGCCGAGGCACATTTCGTCTCGCGGCGATTTCTCTACGAGTTGTTCGAGCCGCTCAGCGAGACCCCGGCAGAGCACCTGCGTCGCCTTCGGCTGCGTCGGGCCGCAGAGTTGCTCGCCGACCCTCAGCCGTCAATCGCGCAGGTTGCCGAACGGTCGGGGTTTGCCGACCCGACAACTTTCACGCGAGCATTCCACCGCGAGTTCGGGATGCTACCCCGCGAGTTCCGCCACGGCTGAGGGTGTCAGCGCTCAGTTACACCGTGCGGTCGTCGACCTCGGTGATGCGCTTTTCGACGCGCTCGCCCGTCACCGAGTCAGTTCCGGTGCGTGAGGTCGTGATCGCCTGACGGCGGCGAAAGAGCGCAACAAGGCCGATGATGAAAACCACCAGTCCGGCACCCATCAGGATGTATCCGACTAGGTCTAGGTTGACGACACTGTTCTCGAGGTTGACGGCGAACGTCAGAATCGCACCGATCACGAAGAGGACGACGCCAGTTCCGATACTCATTGCAGCCTTCTTTCCGGCCCCTTGAGGGGGCCAACCATTCCTACTCCCCTGAGCTGCGACGGTTCTCCAACCGGATTGACTTCCCAGGAACCATTCAGAGGACTTCCCAGGAACTGGGGAGCATCTCGCGCGGCCTGCAGGTTTCGCAGAGCATCCGGCGGGATGATCTCGCCATGGACACTCTCCCCACCACCGACAAACCGCGTCGGGGCCGACCGATCACTAACTGGCACACCAACGTCACCGACGAACTGACCGCTGGCGACCGCGCTGCCGACCGCCTGCGCAACAGCATGGGTAGCTGGTTCTTCGTCGGCGGCTTCTTCCTGTTCATGATCATCTGGGCGGTGCTGAACAGCC
>JBDTNW010000088.1:0-6377 GCA_039933575.1 Pseudolysinimonas sp.
CCGCCGGGCAACCCGCCCAGGTGCGCGAAGTCGCGGGCACGCTCATCCGCATCGCAAAAGACCGCAACCTGCCCGTGCTGCTCGTCGGACACGTCACGAAAGACGGCTCGATCGCCGGGCCGCGGCTGCTGGAACACCTCGTGGATGTCGTGTGCACCTTCGACGGCGACCGCCAGACGGCGCTGCGGTTCGTGCGCACCCTCAAGAACCGGTTCGGCCCGACCGACGAAGTGGGATGTTTCGAGATGACCGGTGACGGCATCGCCGAGGTACCCGATCCCTCGGCGCTGTTCCTCTCCCGCAGCGGAACCCCGGTCAGCGGCACGTGCGTCACCATTGCCCTCGAAGGTCGCCGCGCGCTGCCGGTCGAGGTGCAGGCCCTCGTCGTCGGAACCACCGCGCCCCAGCCGCGCCGCATCGTCAACGGGGTCGACTCGTCGCGGGTGGCGATGATCCTGGCCGTGCTCGAACGCCGGTGCGGGCTGCGACTTTCAACTTCGGATGTCTACGTCTCGACGGTCGGCGGTATGCGACTCACCGAGCCGGCGACTGACCTCGCCATCGCCCTCGCGATTGCCAGCGCGGTGAAGGATGTCGCCCTGCCCCAGACCCTCGCGGCCGTCGGCGAAATCAGCCTGGCCGGCGAGATCCGACCGGTGGCCGCCGCACGCCAGCGACTCGGTGAAGCCAAGCGACTCGGCTACACCCAGGTCATCGACGGGGATGCTGGATCAGTTCACAGCGCGATCGGCATCGCGTTCGCGGCGGCGCCATCCGAGCGGGCGAGCGTCCCCGCTTTCTGACTCTCGACGAAAGATCGACGTCTCCGGTTCGGGATGACGCTTGGTCTGAACCACGAACAGCACGACTCCCAGCACGATCGCCACGAACGATGCCCAGATGTTCGCCGGGATGCCGAGGAACGTGTTGCTGGTCGGATCGATGCGGATCGCCTCCAGCCAGCTTCGGCCCAAGCCATACCAGATCATGTACAACGCCCACGTCTTGCCCCAGCGCAAGGGCAGCCGCCGTTCGAGAGTCAGGATGAGCCCCAGGCCGATGAGGTTACAGATGATCTCGTACAGGAACAGTGGATGAAACAGAGTTCCGGCCGGGAGCCCTGGCGGGAACATCGTGTCGGTTGGCAAGATCTCCAGCCCCCACGGAAGCGTCGTGGGCAGTCCGAACAACTCGTGATTGAACCAGTTGCCGAGGCGGCCGATCGCTTGGGCGACGAGCATCGCCGGCGCGAGAACATCCGCGAACGACCACAGCCGGATGCCGGCCCGACGGCATCCGATCAGCGCACCGACGGTGCCGCCGAGTAGCGCACCGTACAACGCGTTGCCGCCGTCCCAGATCGCGAAGACTTCCCAGAGGTTGGCGCCGGGGTAGAAGTAGTTACCCACGTGGGTGAACACGTGATAGAACCGTGCCCCAACAATGCCAAGCGGCACCGCCCACAGGATGATGTCGATCACCTGTCCGGGCTTCCCACCGCGAGCGGAGAGCCTGCGTTGGGCGATGATCACCGCGGCTACGATTCCGGCGAGGATGCACAGCGCGTAGGTGTGAATGGTCAGCGGGCCGACCGAGAAATGCGACAAAACCGGATCGGGGCTGGGGATACTCGCGGGCAGCACGCCAACATCCTGCATCAGGTTCTTAGCAGGATGCTTTGAGCGTCTTCATGGCCTCGACTATGCCAGGGCCGCCGACTAGGCGCGCAGACGCGGAGCGAGATCCTTCTCGAAGAGTTCGAGGAACCGGCGCTGGTCGGCCCCGGGGGCGTGGAAGATCAGGTGGTTCAACCCGGCATCCACGTATTGCTTGATCTGCGCGACCACCGCATCCGGGTCGTTGCCGACGATCCAGCGGGAGGCGATCTTCTCGATCGGGAGGGCGTCGGCGGCCTTCTCCATTTCGATCGGATCGGTGATGTCGTGCTTCTCTTCCGCCGACAGAGCGAGCGGCGCCCAAAACCGGGTGTTCTCAAGGGCGACGTCGGCATCCGTGTCGTAGGAGAGTTTGATCTCGATCATCCGGTCGATCGATTCGGGGTCGCGGCCGGCGGCGGTCGCACCCTCGGTCACGGCCGGGAGGAGTTCATCCGTGTAGAGATCCATGCCCTTGCCGGAGGTGCAGATGAAGCCGTCGCCCGCGCGGCCCGCGAACTTCGCGACGAACGGACCACCCGCGGCGATGTACACCGGGATCGGCGTGGCGGGCCGGTCGTAGATCGACGCCTCGACCGTCGAGTAGTACTCGCCCTCGAAGCTGACGCGATCTTCGGTCCACAGTTTGCGCATCAGGGTGATCGACTCGCGAAGCCGGGCGAGCCGTTCTTTGAACTCGGGCCACTCGCCCTTCCAGCCGGTCGCGATCTCGTTGAGCGCCTCCCCGGTTCCGACGCCGAGCCAGATTCGGCCCGCGTACATCACGCCCAGCGACGCGAACGCCTGGGCGATCACCGCCGGGTTGTAGCGAAAGGTCGGAGTCATGACCGAGGTGCCGATGCTGATGCTCGAAGTGCGCTCGCCGACGGCCGCCATCCAGGTCAACGAGAACGGCGAGTGTCCGCCCTCATGCCGCCAGGGTTGAAAGTGGTCGCTGACCGCGACCGACTCCATCCCGTGGGCCTCCGCGGCGACAGCGATCTCGACCAGCTCGCGCGGATCGAACTGCTCAGCGGATGCCTTGTAGCCGAGCTTGAGCTGCATCAGTTCTCCCCAGAAGTCGGCTAGTCAGAGGTCGGCGAATTTCTCACTTGAGGATGAACGGAGCGTCTCCGGCTGAGTGCACCTCGCCGAGCACGACACTCAGGCGATAGGTTGCGCCACCTGCGGTGACCGGATCGCGCGAGGTGTTACAGGTTGACGGCGATGATCGGGTGCGGTCCCAGGCGAACGCAGTCGTGGGAACCGCCTTGTTCGGCTGCAGCACGTAGGGCAAGACGGTGTCGTCGGTTTGGCAGTCTTTCGAGTTCCAGATCGGGTCCGATCCGCTCACGATCAGGTACTGCTGCGCTTTCGTACCGACGTCGAACGTGCAGGCTGCCGAACCGTGGTTGGTGATCGTCATCGAGATCTGCGGTTGGGTACCGGCGGCGTAGCTGGTGGCATCCGTCACCGGTTCGACCGTGATCACCGACGGATCGCACGCGACAGTGTCGTCGGTCGCCACCGGGGTGTTCGAAGGATTGGTGGATGGTGTCGGGGTCGGCGCAGCCGCGCCACCGCGACCCACGACGATCAGCACGATGATGACGATGATCGCGACGAGCCCGAGCAGCACGACGAGCCGTCGCCGCCAGTAGACCGACGACGGCTGCGGCCCAGTGGGGTTACGCAACGTCGACATGCCGTCAGGGTAAGCCCGCTCGAGCCACGTACCCAGGTCGGCACGCCCCGATCCAGCAGTTTGGGACAGCAGATCAGGCGGGGGCGCCGGCCACAATCACCCGGATGATCTCCTCATCGGTACCGGTCGCGGTGATCACGCGCAGCACCAACTCGTCGACGACACCGTGGAAAGCCTCACGCGAGCCGACCGTGCCGAGGTCGATGGTCGCTTCAAGCGGGGTGATTCCGAGACGTGCGAAGTTGGCCGAATACGCGGGATGCCCGGCGTACTTGGCAGCCTCATCTTCGAGAGCTGCGCGGGCGTCCGGCTCGGCGATGGTGCGTGCGTAGAGCACTCCTGCACCGACCGGTCGACCTTCGGGTGTGTCGGTGGCGAGCTGCGCCATCGCGAGTTCGGCGGTCGCGGGGCTGAGCCAGTTGAACAGGATGCCGTCAGCCACCCGAGCAGCGAGGCTGCGGGTACGTGGACCCAGCGCCCCAATCAACACCGGGACGTCGGTCGCTCCCCGGAGTTCGGCGACGCCGGCCTCGAGCAGCGCGAGCCCATGCACCGCGTTGCCGCTGCCCACCCCGATGCGGATGCGGTCGTGCGGCAGGTCGGCGACGCGACGCCCGAGTTCGGCGGCAGGCACCCGGTCGAGCGGAACGATCCCGGTCGCCAGGCCGAGTGTCGTCGTGACCTGGGCGGCGGCCGCGATCGGCGCGAGGGAGTCGCCACCCGGGTTGTCGTTAACCCAGAGCGCGCGATACCCGGCCGCCTCAACATGCACGGCGAGCCGGGCGATGCGATCCGGTCCGAGGGTGCCGGCGAGTCCGATCGACGTCGCCGTGGTGGGAGTGCTCACGCCGTACTCACGCCAAGGCTTTGAGCATCCGGGAGTTGCCGAGAGTGTTCGGCTTGACCCGCGCGAGGTCGAGGAACTCGGCGACGCCTTCGTCGGGCGAGCGCACCAACTCGGCGTACACGTCCGCCGAAACGATGCTCTCGCCAATCTCGGAATAGCCGCGGTTACCGAAGAAGTCGGTCTCGAAGGTCAGGCAGAACAGGCGGGTCAGCCCGAGCTCGACAGCATCCACTTCGAGCCGATCCAGAATCGCGCGCCCCACCCCGTGGCCGCGGTGACTCCCTGCGACGGCGAGGGTGCGCACTTCGCCGAGGTCTTCCCACATCACGTGGAGGGCGCCGCATCCGATGAGTTCGCCATCGTCGGTCTGCGCGACCCGAAACTCCTGAACGGCCTCGTAGAAGACAACGCGATCCTTGCCGAGCAGCACCCGCGATTCCACCAGCGGCGCAATCAACAGCTCGATCGCCGGGATGTCGCCCGTACGCGCCCTTCGCACGGCGTAGTGGGGAACCTGCGTGTCAGTCACGCGACGACTGTACTCATGCCGTGCTTAGGTGGAGGGATGAAGCGCCCGCCGGCCGACATTCGTTCGGATGCTGAGCTTGTCGCGGCGCTCGTCGCTGAGCAGTACCCGTCGTTCGCAGGCCCGGTGGAGCTCGTGGCCGAAGGCTGGGACAACGTCATCTACCGCCTCGGATCGAGGTTCGCTGCACGACTGCCGCGGCGCGAAGTCGCCGTGCCGCTGATCGAGAACGAACAGCGCTGGCTCCCGACGCTCGCGGCGGTGCTGCCCGTGATCATCCCGTCGCCACTCGCAATCGGGAGGCCGACGGCGCGATTCCCGTGGCCCTGGTCGATCGTCGCCTGGGTCGAAGGGGCGGGTCTCGACGAAGTCGCACCGCAGGTTCGGGATGCCGCAGCCGACACCACCGCGGACGCTCTGCTCGCGCTCCATCGCCCCGCCCCCGACGACGCGCCCGTGAACCGGGTGCGAGGTGTTCCGCTCGCCGATCGACTCGAAGCCTGGCGTCGCAACCTCACGGCTGCGCATCTGGACGGCGACGACTTGACCAGCGTGGAGGCCGCCCTCGCGGCCGGAGCGACAGCCGCGTCCTGGGATCGCGACCCGGTGTGGGTGCACGGCGACCTGCACCCGGCGAACACGGTCGTTGATCCGGTGCACGGCGACCTGCTGTCGCTGCTCGACTTCGGCGACCTGTGCTCGGGTGATCCGGCGACCGACCTTGCGCTCGCCTGGACGGGTTTTGGGCCGGAAGGCCGTGCTCGGTTGCGGCAGCGGCTCGACGCCGGCGGCTCCTACGATGACGCGATCTGGGTGCGAGCACGGGCCTGGGCGGCCGGACTCGCAGTGGTCTACCTCGCTCACGCCGACGACGCCGCGCGGATGGGCGCCATCGCCCGGCACACCTTCACCCAGTTGCGCTTGGGGTGACTCGCCGCCCGGTCTCGTGCGACGCGATCGCGGCCTGGGCAAGTTCGAGGGCCCGGCGGCCGGCCGAAGCATGCACCGGTGGGGGCGCACCCGCACGAAGAGCCGCGAGTACGGCACCCACGTGCCGGTCGAAGGTGCCGTGAAAGTTACGCGCTTCATCATTGAAGTACCCGGCGCGCCACACCTGAGCTGTCTCGTCTCTCGCACGCTGGATGCTCAGCTCGCGCACTGTGTCGTGAATGACCAGCCGGCCCTCGGTTCCGTTGATCTCCAAAAGCTGCGAATCGGGATACGCGTACGACGAGTCGTAGCTGCCGAGCATCGTGCCGACCGCCCGGTTCTGGAACTCAAGGGCGAGCGCGACGGTGCTCCAGTCGCCGTAGGTGGCATCCGTCATTTGGGCCATCACCGACGAGATCGGGCCGACCAGGTGCTCGAGCAGGTCGAACCCGTGGCACTGAGTCTCGATCAGGTTCGCGTGCCGCGAGGTGCCGTGGTTCGCTTCGCCGCCGAACCGCCAGGTGGCGAACACCGGGGTGCCGATCACTCCTGCGGCGATCGCGGCGTGAGCGCGCACCACCGGCTCTGCGTAGCGGTGGTTGAAATTGATGGCGAAGAACAGGTCCCGCTGCGCGGCCTCGGCGAGCAGGATGTCGGCTTCGGCCAGGTCGAAGACCAGCGGCTTCTCGACGAGCAGCGGCACTCCGGCCTTCA
>JBDTNW010000089.1:0-6344 GCA_039933575.1 Pseudolysinimonas sp.
CGCCGACGCCGATCAGCCCGATCACCGGCAGAGTCGTGTGCACCGTGATCGTGACGGCGGGATGCCCCATCCAACTTCCGCCGCTCACATCGACGTCGGTCGCGTAGTCGGCCCCGATCGCCTCGGTGATTAGTTCTCGGGTGCGCACCACGCCATCCGCCGGGGTGTTGTCGGCGAGGGCCCCGAACCGCGCACCTTCCGCGGCTGCATCCAGAACCGTGTTGCGCACGTGCAGGGCGATGCCGAGTTGCAGCACCGCGAGAGTCAGCAGGGTCAGCAGTACGCCGACGAGCGTGAACTCGACGACCGCCGATCCCTCTTCGTCCCGCACGAGCCGTGTCTCAGAATCCGGTGACCCGGTCGAGCGCGCTTTGGAAGATCTGGCCGAGTGCCGGGCCGGCGATGGCCCAGAGGACGATGACGAGGCCAGCTGTCATCAGGGTTATCAAAACCCAACCCGGCACATCGCCTCGCTCTTCAGTGCGGAGTCGACTTCCGATCGTTGCCCAGATTCGCATGCCGCCATGGTGCCGAAGCTGAGCCGATGCCTGCCGAATCCATCCACAAGGCCCGGACTAGTCGTCAGGGCAGCGGGTCCCGGTCTGGTTCGACGAACCCTTCACGAGCGGCAGGCGAGTTCAACAACTCCGGTGAGTAGTGCTCGTCGAGAAGGTCGCGCCGTCGAAGTTCGGGATGCAGATCGAGGAACTCATCGAAGGTCCCCGTGAAATCAGCTCGCGCTGCGACGACCCGGCGTACCCAGGCGACTGTGCGGGTCTCGTGGTACGCACCGACCATGTCGGCGGCGATGGCCCAGCTCTGGATGCCGTCCCGAAGGAATGTGATCGTCTGCTCGACCCCGGCATGCGCCGACTTCGCGAAGACGACGCGGAGGTGCTCCTCGTGCGGGAACGCGGGCAAAGTGTTCGCAGCAAAGCGTTCCAGCAGCTCGTCGTCATCCATCCGTCGATCCTGCCGCACCGCGACCGCTATCCGAACAGCGGCGGCAGCACGAAGACGACGACCAGCGCCCACACCCCGAACACGGGAAGGGCGGAGGTCTGGAACCGCTCAAGCCGCGCCGCCGGAATCCGTCGGGCGAGCATCCCGATGGTCAGAGCCGCGGTCACGACCAGGTCGATCACGAGCAACAGGTTGAGGCCGAGTGCTGCGACGCGGTTCGCGGTGAAGCCGAACTCGCCGATGCGGGCGAACATCGAGCCGAGCACCAGGGCGTCGAGGATGATCGCCGCGACGACGGCGACGAGGCGGATGACATCCATCAGTCCTGCCGGTCGCAGCGGGTCGCGCGCCGACAGTCCGTAGAGCACCAGGGCCAGTACGACGAGAAGCAGCACATCGAAGACCGTGAGCAGGTCACGATTGAACTCATGGCCGATCCCGGCGATCAGATAGCCGACCGCCGACACGACGAGCATTAGCGCGAAGAGCGGGGTGAAGATCGCCGTCAGCACCGGCGCGATGTTCTCGATCACGCTCTTCTTGCTCTCGACGAGCCAGGCCCCGACGATGACCGCGCCGCCAATACCCGTGGGGACGACCCACTCCTGCATGGGCACGACAGCCTCGCCTGCAATCGGCAAGAGCACGAGAGTGGTGAGGCCGACGAGAACGGCGCCGCCGAGCGCGATGAGGACCAGGTAGATCGCCCACTCCCCCGAGAAGCGCACGAAGTCCATCCGGCGTGCCGACGACCGCCACTGCGTGCCGAGGTACGCGATGCCCACGATGAACCACAGCACCACCGGGAGATGCAGGACGACTAGCTGCTGGCCAGCGATGAGGGCCGAGCCGGTCGCGACCGGTTGCAGCGACGGCAACACGTTAATCAAGACCGCGATGACCGCCACCACCGCCCCCAGCACGACGGCGATCCGAATGCCGATGCGGTGTGTCCACGCCAGGTAGGCAGCGAGAACGGTCAGCACGATCAGTGAAGCGTTACGCGGAAGCCAGGTCGTGTCACCGCCCGGGATCCCGGAGAGCAGTCGGGCGCCTTGCAACAGGCCACCCGCAATCACGGCGAAGACCAGCATCGTGACGATGTCACGTGAGGGCGAACCGGATGCCGGTGCCGAACTGGTCGCGACGAGCTGCTTCCACAGGCGGTCACCGTGCTCCCGCGCGAACTCGGCGGTCAGCGCGTCGGCGCTGCCGAGTCGCTTGACGGCGATGAGAAACGCTTCGTCGCCGGTGAGACCGGCGGTCTCGAGTTCCGCGATCTGGTCGCGCAGGTGGGTTTCGAGTTCGTCAGCGTCAGAGGCGGCCACCGCAGGGCCACGGCTCACAGCGGCACGCCATTCGGCGATGCGGGTATCGAGTTCAGTCATTTCAAGCCCTTCGGAGCGCGGTGGGGAACGGGGTGGGTGGCACGAGCTTCCAGATTCCGCCGAGCGTTTTCGTCGCAGTCGCCCATTGGCGGCGGTGCTCGTCGAGGGCGGCAGTGCCCGACTCGGTGAGTTCGTAGTACTTGCGCCGTCGACCTTCGGGCGAGCTGCCCCAGGTCGCCCGCACATGATCGAGACGCTCGAGCCGATGCAGCAAGGGGTAGAGCATCCCGTCGGTCCACTCCAGGTCGCCGTCGGAGAGGTCGCGCACCCGCTTGAGGATCGCGTAGCCGTAACTGGGACCACCGTCGGCGAGGATCGCGAGCACGAGGGGGGTCGCCATTGCGGCGACCAGATCCTTGTCGATGTTCATGCGACCTCCTTACCTGACAGCACTATACATTGCACTGTTAGGTATCAGGCCGACAGCCTGCTGAGCCCCGAGACAAGGGGCCGTTGGCGCGCGCTCAGTGCGCGGCGGGCTCCGCCTGCATCTGGTCGATGTACTCCTTGATGGAGGGCATCGCGACCAAGCGATCGTGATAGAAGGTGTTCACCAGGTTGACGACTTCGGCCTGGGCACCCGCCACTTCGGCGCTGCGCTCCTCACCGGTCGACTGACCTTCGAGGGTGCGGCTGAGCTTCTGTAGCGCGCCGACGATTTCGGTCTCGGCAGGGCCATCGAGCGCCTTCACGACATCCAGCACGAGCGCATCCGCCTGGGCTTGAACATCTTCAATCGGGATGGCGGTGCCCGGCTGGGTGGCGTTGTCGAGCGTCACAATGAGCGACCACACCTGATACAGAATCGTGGATGGTTCGTCGAAAAGCTCCCGCACGAAGGCGGCGTCGAGGTGCCGACCCGAAAGTCGGAACACGTTGTACATCCGCTTGGCGGCCTTGCCGTAGTTGAGGTGCTTTGTGAGGTACTTGCGCACCTCCCCTTCCAGCGACGTCACATAGTCGTCGAGAGCATTTGCCGAGACGTGCTTGACGACCTTCGCGAAGGTGGGCAGGGCATCCGCGTCGAGGTAGACCTCTTGGAAGTAGGTGTCGAGGTAGCCATCGAGCGGCACGATGTCGCCGGTCGGGCTCTCCCAGGTCACGTCGATGACGTTGCTCGCGTTCGACAGCACTCCACGGGTGGAGTCGGTGACCACCCAGTCGGCTTTAACCCAGCCCGGGTCGCGGGCGGCATCCTCCCACCGCAGTTCGCCATCCTCAGTGGTGATGACGCCGGCCTCGATGTCGGGCAATTTCCACGAGATCGGAGTCCCAGATTTCAGGGTGCCGAGCTTGGCTTCGAGAAATTGAAACCAGTCGCCGTGCGCGAACGCGAGGATCTTCGCCTTGAGCGTGCTCGCGAGGATCGCGCTCGCCTCGTCGCGGGTCGCGGTCTTGATGTTGAAGCGCTGAAAGAAGTCGGCATCCCCGGGGAAGCTCTGAATCTTCGACTGCGCCGCCGAACCCGAGAGTGCGAGCGCGCCCTCGGTGATGTCGGCCGGGCCGGTCAACTCGACGACCGAGCCGATGTGCCGGAATCGTGCCAGGTCACGCGGACTGAAGTCGAGCATCGCAACGCGGTGCCCGAAGGTGCCGCTCGCAATATCGACCGAGACGTCATCGTCAGGCATCGCGGCGAGCGCGGCCAGCCATTGGATGGTGTCGGCCTCGTTCAGTTCGACGCCGAGTCGCTTTGCCGATTCGACGATTCGCTCGACGTCGGCTTGTCCCGTCGCCTGCTCGGACGGTTTCTCAGTAGCCGATTTCGGGGCTGCTGGTTGGGGTGCTGCGGGCTTTGGTGCTGCTTTGTCAGTCACGAGGCCTCCTCGGCCTGCTCCAATACCGCTCGAAGGGCCGATGCATCCTCGGAGATCGCTCGAAACAGCTCCGCCTGGTCGCGCGCGTCACCGAGCGCGTTGTGCGAAAGAGCGCGTCCCGCGAGGTACTTGGGAGACAGGTGCTTCAAACTCGTCTGCTCCCAGGTCGACCCGGTCATGCCCACATAGTAGGACTTGATGTCGACTCCGCCATGGCCGAATGGATTTTCGATGCCATAGCGCACGAAGTATTCCTCAACGAACATCCAGTCGAAGGTCGCGTTGAACCCCAAGAAGACCGGACGGTGCGTCTGGGGCGGCACGACATCCCGAACCCACTGCGCGAACTGCTCCATCGCTTCGCCGGCCTCGACGCCCTCCTTTGCGAGGGTGTCCATGTTCAACCCGCTCACCGCGAGCGCGGTGTCGAGCACCTCATCGCGATCGGGTTTCAGCTCGAGGTAGAAACCGCGTTGGGGATCGTCGACCAGGCAGGCGCCGATCGACAGCATCGAGTACCGGCCGGGCGTCGGCCCTGCGGTTTCGACGTCAACCGAGATCCAGCGTTCCGGTCGCATTTTGTCGCTCCCCACGTTCAAGACTGGCCGAGGTGCGCGGTGACTTCGATTTCGATCTTCATCTCGGGGCTCGACAAGCCGGCGACGAACATCGTTGCCGCCGGACGCACCTCGCTGAAAACCTCCTGCAGAGCGGGCCAGGTCTTCTCGAAATCGTCACCGTCAGGCAGTAGGTAGTGCACGCGCACGACATCGGCGAAGGATGCCCCCGCCTCGGCGAGCGCGGCACCGATGTTCTTCAGTGCCTGCCGGGTCTGGGCCTCGACATCGTCCGAGATTGTCATCGTGGAGTAGTCGAAACCGGTAGTCCCCGAGACGAAAACCCAGTCGCCGGACACCACCGCCCGCGAATACCCGATCTTCTGCTCGAATGTGGAACCGGAACTGATGAGTCTGCGTGGCACCTCGTCAGATTAGTGCGCCGCGCTGTCAGCTCGCGGGTTGACGCGACCTTCCTCGACCTAACTCTCACTCAGGCGCTTCGTTTTCGACGTAGAGCGCTCAAGTGCCCTCTGTGATGAGAGTTAGGTTCGCGCAGGCGCACGCTCGGTTTCCACTGGGAGCGCCTCGAGCGGAGCGTCGACCTGCTTCTCGGCGCGCACGAACGCGATGCCGGCGAGGATGAGCACTCCGCCGAGCAGTTGCAGAATGCCGAGCGTCTCGCCGAGCAGCAGCCAGGCATAGAGAGACGCGAACACGACCTCGAGCATCCCGATAAACGACATCAGCCGCGACCCGAGCAACTGAGACGCATGGATACCGGAGGAGTAGCCGATCGCGGTCGTCATGGCGAGCACGAGCAGTGGTGCCCACCACGGAACGATGCCGCCGAGCGCCGCGACTTCGCCGAAGTTCGCGGTGAAGGGGACCAGCCCGGTGACGCCAACGACGAGCAACGAGAGCGACCCGAGCAGGAGCCCCGCCGAGGCGAAGGCGACCGGCGGCAGGCCATCGGCAGGCCGGGCGGCGATCAGGTAATAGATCGCGCAGCCGACCGCGGCGAGGCCGGCGAAGACGAATCCGAGTAGGTCGCCGCCCGCGACCGGTCCGATGATGAGCACGAGACCGACGATCGCGATCACCGAGCCGACGAAGACGACGGGGCGCGGCATCCGCTTCGTAGTGGCTGCGACCCAGCCGACGAGCAGCAGCGGCGCGAGGTACTCGATCAGCAGCCCCGACGACACCGGGATGCGCTGGATCGCTGCGAAGAAAACCAGCTGGGTGCCGGCGACGCCGATCAGCGCCATGCCGAGGATGCGCCAGCGTGCCCGCCACAGCGAGTTCCACTTTCCGCGCAGCGCGACGACCGCCAGGGGGACGAGCACCAAGCCCGCGAAGGCGGCACGAACGGTCACGGCTGCCGCCGGACTCCAGCCGTTCTCGAGAAGCGGCTTCACGAGAGCTCCGGTCGCGCCGAAGGTGAGTGAGGCGAGAAGCCCGTAGGCGATGCCGGAGCGGGAGTTCGTCACGACGGTGTCTTTCGATGGGGTGGCTGTCAGGAGTGAAACGCGGTTACGATCGTGACGGTACTCTCCCGAAAGGTAAGGGTTCAACTTGCATTTCACTCCTGACACCGAGGACACGGTCGCCTTCCT
>JBDTNW010000090.1:0-6232 GCA_039933575.1 Pseudolysinimonas sp.
CCAACTGGACGCGCAGCGAGGTGCTGCGTTACGGCGAGAACTCGCACCAGCGCGCCGCCCTGTACGCGAGCCCGAACGGCGTCGGTATTGCCCAGGCTCGGCAGCTGCAGGGCAAGGAGATGTCGTACAACAACTACGTCGATGCGGATGCCGCGCTGCGCGCCGCGTACGACCACGCCACTCCGACGATCGCGATCATCAAGCACGCCAACCCGTGCGGCATCGCGACCGCAGCCACGATCGCCGAGGCTCATGTGCTGGCGAACGCGTGCGACCCGGCATCGGCCTTCGGCGGGGTGATCGCGTCGAATCGCCCCATCACTCGCGAGGCCGCGGAGTCGATCTCCTCGGTGTTTACCGAGGTCATCGTCGCGCCCGGGTTCGAACCCGGCGCCCTCGAGGTGTTGGCGAGAAAGACCAACCTACGGTTGCTCGAGTTGCCGGTCGGGTTCGGCGACGGCGCCACCGAGTTTCGGCGCATCTCGGGTGGGCTCTTGGTGCAGACCGTCGATCGGCAATTCACGCCCGCGCTGCAGTGGAAGCTGGTTGCCGGTGATCCGGCCGACGCCGCGACTTTGGCCGACCTCGAATTCGCCTGGATCGCGTGCCGCGCCGTGAAGTCCAACGGCATCCTGCTCGCCTCCAACGGGGCCGCGGTGGGCATCGGCATGGGGCAGGTCAATCGCGTCGACTCGTGCAAGCTGGCGATCGATCGAGCAGGCGACCGGGTGCGCGGAAGCGTGGCGGCATCCGACGCGTTCTTCCCGTTCGCTGACGGCCCGCAACTGCTTCTCGACGCCGGTGTGAAGGCGGTCGTTCAGCCCGGAGGCTCGGTGCGCGACGACGAAGTCATTGCGGCGGCCGAGGCGGCCGGCGTGACGATGTACGTCACCGGGGAACGCCACTTTTTCCACTGATTTACCTCAGCGATTTCGGGGGTGGGAGTCGTAGAGTGCGTGCATGACTCGAACCCTGCGTTCCGTGTCGCCCGTGCTTTCTGCCGTGATTCTCGTCGCGATTCTGACTGCCTGTAGCGGGGGAGGCGGCACACCTTCCGGGTCACCGTCGGGAGAAACTTCCGCAGTTCCGTCGGATTCTGCGACCGCATCTCCCTCCGCCGCGGGCGGCACCGCGGCCTGCACCCGAAACGACCTCAGTACGACCTTCACGGCGACCGACGGCACAGCCGGGCATCTGCACGGCATCCTGACCTTCGAAAACAACACCAGCACGTCGTGCACGTTGACCGGCTACCCGACGGTCTACTTCGGGCAGCCCGGAGCCGCCGGGTCGATGGGCGCACCCGCATCCAACGACACCGCCGACGCGGGTGCCGGAGTTCTGCTTGCCCCCGGTGATACCGCCGTTGCGAACCTGACCATCACGCAGGCCGGAATCGTCGAGGGGTGCGACATCACCGAGACCGACTACTTCGCCGTCGCTCCCCCCGGTGCGCCATTCGACATCGCGGTGACAGCGCAGCACGTGAATGCCGACGGCCTCGAAGGATGCGCCAACGACGTCTCGTTGCTGGTCGTGGGTGGCGTCGCCGCGGGCTAGCACCACCTGGCAGGTGCGACTTTCGCGGACTCACCCTTGGAGTCGGCGGCTCGTGCGGTCCGTTAGGGTGGACCGCCGGGCGTGAAAAGCGCTCAACTAATGCTTCACTACGCGCGATTTCACTAGAGAGTCTCGACATATGGCCCAGAAGGCTGCCGACCGTATGGACCAGGCGCGCGAGATCATCTCGCGGATTTCCGCCGCGTACTCGCAGAGGATCGTGGGGCAGGACCGCTTGCGCACGAGCCTGCTCGTCGCGCTGATCGCCGGCGGTCACGTGCTGCTCGAGAGTGTCCCGGGTCTCGCGAAGACCACGGCCGCGAGTACCCTGGCCGACACGATCGACCTTTCCTTCAAGCGCATCCAGTGCACGGCCGACTTGCTTCCGAGCGACATCACGGGCACCCAGGTCTACGAGGCCCAGACCGGCAAGTTCCGCACGGTGCTCGGGCCGGTGCACGCCAACATCGTGTTGCTTGACGAGATCAACCGTTCGAGCGCGAAAGCCCAGAGCGCGATGCTCGAGGCGATGCAGGAGCGGCAGACGACGATCGGCGGCGAAACGCACCTGCTGCCCGATCCGTTCCTGGTAATCGCGACCCAGAACCCGATCGAGCAGGAGGGCACCTACGAGCTTCCCGAAGCGCAGATGGACCGCTTCCTGCTCAAAGAGATTTTGCAGTACCCGAGTCCTGAGGAGGAGATCGAGATCCTCGACCGCCTCGACTCCGGGGTTCTCGCGCCACAAAACCACGCCGAGAAGGTCGCGTCGGCCGCCGATGTACGACTGCTGCAGGAGGTCGCGGAGGGGATCTATGTGTCGCCCGATTTGCGCAAGTACATCGCGGGACTCGCGTACGTCACCCGCAACCCGACCGAGTACATCGGTGCGGAGCGGGCGCGGCTGATCAGGTACGGGGCGAGCCCCCGAGCCTCGATCGCGTTCGTGCGCGCTGCGCGGGCATCCGCGCTCCTGGATGGCCGCGACCACGTCTTACCCGACGACATTTCGACCCTGCGACACGTCGTTCTGAGGCACCGGGTGCTGCTGAGCTACGAGGCGGAAGCCGAAGGCGTGCGCAGCGAAGACCTCATCGACGCGGTGTTCGGCGCGGTACCGACGCCCTGATCGGCACCCGATGGCCAGCCTTCTCGCCCGAGTGAAGAGCAAACTCTTCATCGCATCGACCCTCAAGTCGGTGCATCCGCTCGACGGCGGATACGCCTCGCTCGTGCGCGGTCGCAGCCTGGATTTCGAGGACCTGCGAGCGTACGAGATGGGCGACGAGGTGCGCGACATCGACTGGAAGGCGACCGCTCGCACCGGCGAGCCGATGGTGAAGCGCTCGTACGCCGAGCGGCGTCACACGATCCTGTTCGTGGTCGACAGCGGAGTCGGGATGCGGGCGCTCGCTCACGACGAGCGAAGCAAGAAGGACCTCGCGATCCTCACTATCGGGGCCTTGGCGTCTCTCGCGGTGAAGCACGGCGACGACGTCACACTCATGTACGCCGACAATGGCCGCGCTCGACGACTGGCCTCCCGCCGTTCGGAAGGCGGAATCGAGGTGATGCTGCGCACCCTCGATACGGCGCTCGACGTCGCCACCGACGCCGCTCCTCGAGACATGCTGCTGCGCGCCGTCGTGCAGACGGTCGTGCGGCGCATGATCATCGTCGTCATCACCGACGACGTGCCGATCGGAGAAGCCAGTGAGCGCGATCTTCGGCGGCTGCGGGTGCAGCACGACCTCGTCTGGCTCACCCTGCGCGATGCCGACCCCGTGCTTCTCAAGCCTCCCGCCCGCGCCCGTCGCGACGCCAACACGGGATGGACGGTCCCTGACTTTCTTCAGGGCAGCGCCGAGATCGTCGCCGAGTTCGAGGCGCAGCGGGCCGAAGCCGATGCCCGTCGTCGGTCGCTGCTCGATCGGCTCGAGATCACCCACGCGGTGATCACGGGTCAGGACACCGTCGTCGACGACCTACTGCGGATGCTGAATCGGAGGGCATATGCCCGACGATGATCTGGTCTACCCGCCTGCCCAATACGCCGCCGTCTGGCTGCTGCTGGCGTTCGCTGTCGTCGTCGCCGCGATCCTCGTCGGGCTGCTCGTCAACGCGCTAACCAGACCCCGCCGACTGAACTCGACGCCGTCGGCCGATCCGCGCGCTGTCCTCGCCCAGTTGCGCAGGGAATACCAGACCCAGATCGACGAGATCGATCAGCACGCCGCGGCCGGCCACCTCGACGCTCGACGTGCCCACGCCGAGTTCAGTCGACTCATGCGGGCGTTCGTCAACGAGTACAGCGGGCTCGAGGCACCGGTCATGACGTTGCAGGACCTGGTCGCGCGCGGCGTGCAGCCGGAACTCGTTGATGCGCTCCGGCGATTTGCCTATCCGAGCGAATTTCGCCGGGAGGCGCCGCTCGATCCCGCTCTTGGAGCCGAGGCCGCACGACAGGTCGTGCACTCGTGGCACTAGAAACTCCCTGGCTGGGGATCGTCGTCGCTGCCCTCGGGGGCGCGGGCCTCGTGATCGGACTCCTCTATGCGCTGCGAGGTCGACGCCGGACCTCCGGGAGCATGGTCGTCGGCGCCGAACGGGTGCGCGCTCTTCCGAGTGTTGCGCGAGCCGCCCGCACCCGGGTCGTCGCGCTGACGGGAGTCTTCGTTCTGGCAACTGTCGCAATCACGGCGGCAGCCGTCGTCGCTGCACGGCCGATGGCGGAACATGTCATCCAGCCTGAAACGCTCAGCCGCGACATCATGCTGTGCCTGGACGTGTCGGGCTCGATGACCGATGTCGATGGGGAGGTCGTCGATGTGTTCTCTCGGCTCGCCAAAGACTTCAAGGGAGAGCGCGTCGGGTTGGTGATCTTCAACAGCTCGCCGGTACAGATCTTTCCGCTCACCGACGACTACAACTTCATCCTCGACCAGCTCGACCGGATGCGCGCCAGTCTCAACTACGAATACGACGTCACTCCTGAGCACTGGGTGGGCACCCTGAACGGTGCCGGCGCCTCGCTCGTCGGCGATGGGCTCGCGGCGTGCGCCCTCGGCTTCGACCACCCGGATGCCCAACGTGCCCGCTCGATCATCTTCGCCACCGACAACGAGGTGAACGGCGCCCAGACCGTCACTCTCTCAGAGGCGGCCGCGTACGCGGACTCGCTCGGAGTGCGGGTGTTCGCGATCGACCCCGTCACGCCGGGCTCGGCGACGAGCCTCGGCCTGCAGCAGGCGAGCATCCAGACGGGTGGCCGGTACTTCAGTCTGCACGACGCGACCACCGTCGAGAGCGTCGTCGCCGAGGTGCAGGCCGAAGACGCGACGATGTTGGACGGCGCGCCCCGCATCGTGCGCGTCGACGCGCCAGGACCGTGGCTCGCCGTGCTCGCGGTCGCCGCTCTCGCCCTGGTGCTCGTCGGCTGGAGGGCACGCACATGACCTTCCAGCCCGTCATTCCCGCCGTGCTCGTCGTCCTGATCGTGCTGGCGATCGCGGCAGCCGCAGGGTGGATGATGGTCCGCAGCCACGGGGGAACTCGCCTGATCTGGGTCAGCCGCATCCTGCTGGTCTTCGCCTGCGGGCTCCTCTTGCTGCGCCCAGGGATCGCAGGCGGTGAATCCCAGACGCTCGCGACCGAGGTCGACGTCGTGTTCGTGATCGACACGACGGCGAGCATCGTCGCTGAGGATTGGGACGGCGACAATCCGCGCATCGACGGCGTCCGGGCCGACGTTGAAGAGATCGTCAGCCGCTATCCCGGCGCGCGTTTCGGCGTCATCACCTTCGACGCGGAAGCCGTGGTGCGTGTGCCGCTGACAACCGACGCGACGGCGATCGTCTCGTCGGTGTCGGTGTTGCGGCCCGAAGTCACGGCGAACTCCCGAGGCAGCTCGGTCGGAGTCGCCGCGCCACTTCTCGAGGACACCCTCAAGGCCGCCAAGGAACTCACGCCCGAACGCATCCGCCTCGCGTTCTATTTCGGTGACGGAGAACAGACGTCGTCCGATGCGGTCGAGCCATTCGATGGCAGCGCCGACCTGATCTCAGGGGGTGCCGTGTTCGGCTATGGCACTGCTGTCGGCGGTCCCATGCGGACCACTTCGCTGGGGAATGGCCCGGGCGACTACATCACCTATCAGGGAGAGAAAGCGCTCTCCATGATTGATCCCGCGAATCTGCAGACCATCGCGGACGGTCTCGGCGTGAAGTACCAACAGCGAACGGCAGGCGAGGCGGTGGAGCTCCCGGAGATTCCCGCCACGACGACGACGACGAACGGATCGATTGAGACCGTTGCGGAGTTCAGTTGGGTCGTCGCGCTCGTGATTGCGGCACTGCTCGCCATCGAGCTCGCTCGGGCGACGACTCTGCTGGTCACCGCTACGCGGGTGTCGCCGCGGACCCGGTCAAAGGGGGACGCGTGACTGAGCCGACTACCGTCCTGCGCGCCAACCGTCGTCGACGCCTGGCGCGACGGGTAGCCTCCATCGCCGCCACCCCGATTCTCGTTCTCGTTCTCCTGCTCGGCGTAAAGGTGCTCAGCATGTACGCGTTCGCCTACCAGTCGGCCGCCGCCTATGCGGCAGGCGACTACTCGGGAACCGTGCAGGCGGCGCGCGGGCAGGAGCTGCTCAACTTCTTCGAGCCGTACAAGG
>JBDTNW010000091.1:0-6231 GCA_039933575.1 Pseudolysinimonas sp.
CGAAATGGGGCCGTCCCGTTGTCAGGAGGCCCCATTCTTGGGCAAATAGCCGACGTGCTTACGCGGCCGGCTGAGCCTTGGCATTGACATCTTCGGGCAGCGCCTTCTTGGCGACGGCAACGAGACCCGCGAACGCGGTGGGCTCGTTGACGGCCAGGTCGGCGAGGATGCGACGGTCGACCTCGACACCGGCAAGGCCGAGGCCCTGGATGAGGCGGTTGTAGGTCAGGCCGTTCGCGCGGGCGGCGGCGTTGATGCGCTGAATCCAGAGGCGACGGAACTCGCCCTTCTTCGCGCGACGGTCGCGGTAGGCGTAGACGAGGGAGTGGGTGACCTGCTCCTTCGCCTTGCGGTACAACCGCGAGCGCTGGCCGCGATAGCCCTCGGCGCGCTCGAGGATAGTGCGGCGCTTCTTGGCGGCGTTAACCGCTCTCTTGACACGTGCCATTTTTCTAAATCCTTCTCAGAGGCTCTTGTGGTCTGAACTGACTCTGTGGTCTGAACTCGGTGGTTACTTGCCGCTCTTGCCGAGCAGACGCTTGATGATCTTCGCCTGGGTGTTCGGAAGTTCGACGTCGCCGTTCAGGCGACGCGTCACGCGCGAAGGCTTGACCTCGAGGTGGTGGCGCATGCCCGCACCTTGCTTCAGGACCTTGCCGGTGCCGGTGACCTTGAAGCGCTTCTTCGCACCGGAGTGCGACTTCATCTTGGGCATTACTGCTCCTCTTTCTGAGTGACTTCTTTCGGGGCGGCTGCCTTCGGGGCGGCGGCCTTCGGGGCGGTCGTGCTCGGTTCGGCGCTGGTCCGAACTCTGCTTTCCGCCTTCTTGGCTTGTGCTTCGGCCTTCGCATCGACCTTGCTCTTCAGCGGGCCGATCACCATGACCATGTTGCGACCGTCGATCGTCGGGGTGGACTCGACGGTGCCAAATTCTGCGACATCCTCTGCGAAACGCTGCAGGAGGCGAACCCCCTGCTCCGGGCGGGACTGCTCACGACCGCGGAACAGGATCATGGCTTTGACCTTGTCTCCGGACTGGAGGAACCCCTCGGCGCGCTTGCGCTTGGTTTCGTAGTCGTGTTTGTCGATCTTGAGGCGGAATCGAACCTCTTTGAGGATCGTGTTCGCCTGGTTGCGCCGAGCTTCCTTGAGCTTCTGGGCCTGCTCGTACTTGAACTTGCCGTAGTCCATGATTTTCACCACGGGCGGTGTCGCGTCAGGTGCAACCTCGACCAGATCCAGGTCGGCTTCCTGCGCAAGACGCAGAGCGTCTTCGATGCGCACGACACCGACCTGTTCTCCTGCTGGCCCGACCAGGCGGACCTGGGGGACGCGGATCCGGTCGTTCGTTCTGGGATCGCTGATGTGTGGGTTCCTTCCGGTTCTGCGGCTAAGAGCCAAAACGCACGAAGGAAAGCATCCACGTGAGACAAACGTCTCACCCTTCACCCTTGCTACCGGCCCCCGCTCGTGAGAGCAGCGTCCGGCGGAGTGAAAACTGACCCGATAATCTTGAGGACTACCGGGTGGGAGGATTCTCCACTTCGTTTCCGAGGAGATGGCCTCGGAGCCCGTATGACAATAGCAGAGGACTCGACCATGGCACAGGGCGCATTCGGGCAGCATCTGGATGAAGTCGAGCCCGAGGTTCGCGACATCGCCGAAGTTCCCGCGGTTGAGGTCATCAACACCGTCGCGGTTCACCTGCTGTCAGCGGCCGCCGTTCAGTGCGGACTCGCCGACGGACCTGACGCCAAGCCCGATCTCGACGAGGCGCGCAAACTGATCGACGCACTCGCAGGGCTCGTCACCGCCGCCGCTCCGCACCTAGGGGATCACCACGCCCGAGCGCTGCGCGACGGTCTGCGTTCGGTGCAACTCGCGTTCCGCGAGGCCTCCCCCGTTCCCGACGCGATCGGCGCCGGGCCGGGCGAGAAGTACACCGGCCCGGTCAACTAGCGGGTTTGCGCCTAGAGGCTTTCTAGACGCACCGCGATCGAGTCGACGCGATCGGCGATCATCTCGGATTCCGCCCAGACGTTGCCGAGACGGGTGAGCAGAGCATCCAACTGTTCGCTGTCGAGCCCCGCCTCCAGCGTGAGATGCACGATGAGTTCGGGACCGGCGAGTCGGCCCTCCGGGTCGCCCGGTGCGAGTTGCACGGCACGCACGGCGGGTTCCCATTCCGATGCCGTCAGGAAGGCTGCGAGCACTCCCTCGTCGAGGAAGCAGGGGGTGAAGCGAGTTGCTGCGGCGAGCGACTGAAACGCCGTGCGACGGATCGCGACCTCGGTCGGCGAGCCGGGGTCGAGCACGATCGCCCCGAGTTCGTCGGACGCGGCCGCGAGCGCTGCACGGGACGCTGTGACCGGGATCGGGCGCGAGACGGGGTTCCAGGCGCTCATCGCATCGACCGACGAGAACACCGGCAGCACCGACCGACCGTCGGGACCTTCGACCGTGACGAGGGAAAGTTCCTGGGCCTTATCGACGAGCTGCCCGTGCGCCCCGAACCCCTCGTCGCCGCGTTCCGCCAGCAACGGCACCAGCACGCGCGTCGGGGCGAGGGCCTCGACGACCTCGGTCATCCCGAGTTCGTGCGCGCGGAACCGACGCACCGTCTCAATCAGACGCGCGTCGGCCGTGCCGTCATCAGCAGCGCTCTCGTTCGCGCGAAACGAGCGCCCATCAAACGGGATGCCGGCCGAGTCGGCGACGCCGGTCACGAGATCGGGTCCACGTCGTGGGTCAGGGTCTCAGTCGCTTGCGACGTCGAGCGCTTCGGTGAGCGTGAATGCTCCCGCGTACAGCGCCTTGCCGACGATCGCACCCTCGAGGCCCTGCGGCACGAGTTCGCGGAGGTCAGAGATGTCGTCGAGGTTCGCAATACCGCCCGAGGCGATGACCGGCTTGTCGGTGCGGGCACACACCTGCGCGAGAAGGTCGAGGTTCGGTCCTTTGAGGGTGCCGTCCTTCGTGACGTCGGTTACGACGTAGCGGGAACACCCGGCAGCCTCGAGCCGGTCGAAGACCTGCCAGAGATCGCCGCCCTCCTGGGTCCAGCCTCGGGCGGCGAGAGTCGTACCTCGCACGTCGAGGCCGATCGCCACCGCGTCACCGAACTCGGCGATGACGTGAGCCGCCCACTCGGGATTCTCGAGCGCGGCGGTACCGAGGTTGATGCGCTTCGCTCCCGTCGCAAGTGCCGCCTCAAGTGACGCGTCGTCACGGATGCCGCCCGAGAGCTCGATGTTGACGCGGCGCGGAGTGTTCTTGATGACCTTGCGGATGGCGGCGTGGTTGTTGCCGCGGCCGAAGGCGGCATCCAAATCCACGAGGTGAATCCATTCAGCGCCTTGGCTTGCCCAGTTGTCGGCGGCTTCAACCGGATCGCCGTACGAGGTCTCGCTGCCGGCCTCGCCCTGGGTGAGCCGCACGGCTTTGCCGTCTGCGACATCCACTGCCGGAAGCAGAACGAGTTTGGGCGCGGTGCTGAATTCGGTCACGAGACAGTGAGCGTACTAGAGCGCGGTCGTGTCGGTCACAGCGTGCCGAGCCAGTTGGCGAGCAGGCGAAGGCCGGCATCCCCCGACTTCTCGGGGTGGAACTGGGTCGCCGAGAGCGGGCCGTTCTCGGCAGCAGCAACAAACCGGCCACCGTGGTCGGCCCAGGTGACCTTCGGCGCCGCAAAGGCTCCGGTCGCCTCGAGGCTCCAGTCACGCGCCGCGTTCGAGTGCACGAAGTAGAAACGTTCATCGCGGATACCTGCGAACAGCGCCGAGTGCTCCGGAGCGTCGACGGTGTTCCACCCCATGTGCGGCAGCACCGGCGCGTGAAGTTCGTCGACGACGCCCGGCCAGTTGCCGAGGCCCTCGGTATCGGTGCCGCGCTCGATACCGCGGTCAAAGAGCACCTGCATGCCGACGCAGATGCCGAGAACCGGGCGACCGCCAGCCAACCGGCGCTCGATCAACTCACCACCCCGCACGTCGTTCAGCGCACCCATTACGGCCGCGAAAGCGCCGACCCCGGGCACCACGAGACCGTCAGCCTCCAGCACCCGTTGCCGGTCGGCGGTCAGTTCGACCTCAGCCCCCGCCGCTTCGAGCGCCTTTGCGGCCGAGTGCACGTTTCCGGAGCCGTAGTCGAGCACGACCACGGCAGGTCGTTTCAAGGTCACAGTTGAGTGGCCACGACTACAGCGCGCCCTTGGTCGACGGAATCCCGGTCACCCGGGCATCCTTCGCCACCGCCTGACGGAACGCGCGCGCGAATGCCTTGAACTCAGCCTCAGCGATGTGGTGAGGATCGCGCCCGCCCAGCACCGTGACGTGGATCGTCAGGCCGGCGTTGAACGCGATCGCCTCGAAGACGTGCCTCACCATCGAACCGGTGAAGTGTCCGCCGATCAGGTGGTGGGCGAAGCCGTCGGGTTCACCGGTGTGGACGAGATACGGGCGCCCGGAGACATCCACAACCGCCTGAGCGATCGCCTCGTCGAGCGGGACGAGCGCGTCACCGTACCGACCGATGCCCACCTTGTCGCCGAGCGCCTGCTTGATCGCCTGGCCGAGCACGATTCCGGTGTCTTCGACCGTGTGGTGAACGTCGATGTCAGTGTCGCCGGTCGCCTTAACCGTCAGGTCGACGAGGGAATGCTTGCTGAAAGCCGTCAACAAGTGGTCGAAGAAGGGAACCGTGGTGTCGATCGACGAGGTGCCGGTGCCGTCGAGGTCGAGGCTGAGCTCAATCGTCGACTCGCTGGTCTTTCGCGAGACTTTCGCAGTGCGGGAGGCCATGGGTCGAGCCTAGTGAGCGGTAGCGCCGCCAGCTCCGAGGTCGGCCAACGCGCTGAGGAAATAGGTCGTCTCCTCCTCGGTACCCGCCGTGACTCGCAGCGCACCCGGCAGGCCGACATCCCGAATCAGGATGTCGCGGGCGAACAGCGCCTCGAAGGTCGCCTGCGGGTCAGTCAGGCCGTCGAACAGCACGAAGTTCGCCCAACTCTCGTGAGCCCGGTAGCCGAGCACCGGCAGCTCGGCCAGCATCCGATCCCGTTGGGCACGGATGTCGTCGACCATGGCGAGCATCTCGGGTGCGTGACGCAGGGCTGCGAGGGCGGCCGCCTGCGTGAGCGCCGACAGGTGGTACGGCAACCTCACGAGTCGCAGGGCATCGGTGACGGCAGCGTCGGCCGCGAGGTAACCGACCCGCACGCCCGCGAAGGCGAAGGCCTTGCTCATCGTGCGCGAGACGATCAGCCGTTCGCGGCCGGGCAACAGCGTCAGTGCGCTCGGGATGTCGTCGGGCACGAATTCCGCATACGCCTCGTCGACGAACACCATGCCGCGGCTCGCCTCATACGCGGCCGCGATCGTGTCGAGGTGCAGGGGGGTGCCGGTTGGGTTGTTCGGGGCACATAGGAACACGAGATCGGGATCGGTGCGTTCGATCGCGGCGACGACGGTCTCGGGCGAAATCGCGTAGCCGGGGTCGCGCTCGGCCATAACCCAGGTCGTGCCGGTACCCGAGGCGATGATCGGATGCATCGAATAGGTGGGCGGAAAACCGAGAGCGCTGCGACCGGGGCCGCCGAACGCTTGGAGGACGTGCTGGATGATCTCGTTCGACCCGTTCGCCGCCCAGATTTGGTCGGCGCCGAGCTTCTGCCCGGCATCCAGACCGTTGTTGAGGTAGCCGGCGAAGGCCTCGCGGAGTTGGGTGAACTCACGGTCGGGGTATCGGTTTGCTCCCAAGACAGCGTGGGCGAGCGACTCGACGATGTCTCGAGCGACCGCTTCGGGGATCGGGTGCGTGTTCTCGTTGACGTTCAGGGCGTAACGCACCGGTTGCTGAGGAGCACCGTACGGGGACAGGCCCCGCAGGTCGTCGCGCAGCGGGAGGTCGGAGAGGGACACCACCGCGCGAGTCTACTGAGCGCCTCAGCCGCAACCGCGTGGACTGTGCCGCTACTGCGTGAACTGTGCCGGGATCGCGAGACGCTGGCCGGGACGAATCTCGGCGGACGTGAGCTGATTGAGCGCCACGACCTGTGCCGCGAACTCGCGAGGGTCGGCGTTCGGCGCGACTTCGGCGGCGAGATCCCAGAGGGACTGCCCACCGTCGACCGTCACGTAGGTGAAGGACTGGGTCGGGGCGCCGTGCATCGGGGAGTCTTGAATAGTGGCTGCTCCCCCGGCGTTCAGACCGAAGAACAGGGCGAGGGCCACC
>JBDTNW010000092.1:0-6231 GCA_039933575.1 Pseudolysinimonas sp.
CGCCGCTGTTTGGCACCGTTTCGATGCAGGCCGGTCCGGCCGACCTTGCTTTCCGCGCCGAGCCGATCGGTGCCGCCACCCCGCTCGCCGCGATCATCGGTCCGCGCGCGACGAAGGCTCTCGCCCCCAACCTCGACGAGCTGAGTCGCAATTTCGGGGCGAAGACCGTCGGCCGTGGCCGCACCCCGTCGCTCGTCGTCGGATTCGATTCGCCCACCGAGCTGCCGCTCTCCGTCGCGACCCGGTTCACCCAGGCGCTCGGCACAGACAAGATCACGCGCCTCTTGAACGGAAATGCGGGGGCCGCCTGATGCCATTCGAGGTGGCATTGCTTGCCCCGCGCTCCCACACTCTTGACGAGGTGCGTGCGATCGCCGAAACGATGGTTCCGCCGTTGCTGGTGCGTGACTCCGTGCGTGAGGGGGCTGTAACAGTGACCGAGTTGGATGAGACGGCGGTCGCCACCCTCGGTCGACCCAAACGGGTCGAGACGACCGTCGATCTAGTGCGGTCGCTCGGGCCGGAGGCGGTGCTTCCCGGCGGTACCGGTTTCCTCACCGAAGCGGTGGTGCCCTGGGAATATCGGCGCGGCTTGGCGTTGGTGTTCGCGCTCGAAGCGTGGGTCAACGGTACGGCGATTATTCGGGGGCTGGAACAATGACCGGTTGGCGGGTTGACCCGGCAGGGCTGACAAGCATTCTGACCAAGACCGAAACCGAGGTGGAAGCCGTGAACACGGCTCTCGCCGGGCCCGCGGATTCGATTGCGACCGTGCAGACGGGAGCCGGTTTCGATGGCACGGTCACGTCTGCGTATGGCAGCTTCTTGAAAGAGCAGTACGACGGGGCGGTCACCCAGATTTTCCGCAGGTACAAGGCGGCGCTCGAGGGAACGGCGAACGCGGCGAACACGTATCTGGCCGGCGATGAGGAAATCGCGACCACGATCGCAGCTGGCCTGAACTCGGTCGCAGCTGTCGCGCCGCCGCTACCGGGGAGTAACGGCTGATGACCCTTAACGTCCATCGCTATGACGGGTTGATCATCCCGGATCAGATTCCCGGCGACGACCTGAACCCCAACTCGCTCGACGATGTTGCCCACACCTTGCGCACCGCTGGCACTGACGCACTGCAGCACGCCGATGCGGCATCCATAATCTGGGCGGGGATGCCGACCGTATTGGAGTCGCCCGAGGGTGCGGTGATCTACGGGGCTTTGGGGTCTCCTGACCGCGAACTTCGCACCCTGTCGGGCAAGTTCGACCGGGTCGCCACTGCGCTCGAGGATTTCGCTTCGTTGGTTCGCCCGCTGATAAAGACCTTTACCGCGATCAAAAATGAAGCGATCAAGCTCACTGATGAGATCGGTTACGACGGGCTCGTGTGGGTCTCGCCGAACGAAACCAAGGCGTACGAGTGGGATTCCAAGGTCTCCGTTTATGCGGGTCGTGGCGGGCAGCGCACCGCAGCGGAGGTTGTCGACTACCTCCGTTCGCTCGGTGAGTCTGCGTACGCGCACGGCAACCACGTTCTGATGTTGGCGCCCTGGACCCAGTCGAGCGAGCACATCGATCGCAACAACGCCCTCATGGATCAGGTGGCAGATGCGTATGCGAAGTTGCAGAACGCGGAAGCTGACTGCGCAAATGCGATCAACCGCGAGCGCGACCTGTGTGTCGCCGATGTCGTGAAGATCGAGGCCTGGCAGCTCAAGCAGTCCGGTGACGACACGGCCGTCTTGCCCTGGGGTCACCGCGTCGACGAAGACCGCAACTGCGGGGAGTCCGTCTGGTGGGGTGTCGGCAACGCCGGTAAGGAAATGCTTGAGGGCGTCGCAGCGTTCGCCGGGTATAGCGCGGTCACGGGGCAGTTCTCCCTCGAAACGGCCATGAACGCACGGATCGGTTTGCTGGAGGCGGTCGGCTCGCTGGCACTCATCGTCGTGTTCCCGCCTTCGATTCAGCTCGGCCAGCTCGGGGTCCCGGTCTTCAAGGAAGCAACCGATCTCACCGGGGGGATGTTGAAGGGCCTCGTCGCCTGGGACGTCTGGGCAAAGAATCCGGCGGAGGCTTTCGGTCGGGTTGTGGTGAACGTCGGCACGTTCTTCATTCCCGGTGTGGGCGAAATCGGCGGGGCGATCAAGGGGATCACGACGGCCGGGCACGCGGCGGAAGTCACGGCCGACGCGGCTCGACTGACCGAGGTTGTCGAGGTCGGTGGCTCGAGGGTCGATGGTCTGATCACCAAGCTCGATGGAGCGGCCACGGAAGGCGTCGGGGCGGGCGTGAAGGTTGACGAGTTCGTCGGGGTTGGCTCGCACGTCGAGCTCCCTGACGGTAGGTTGCTGCACGTCGAGGCGCCGCACATCGACGCGCCGCCCGTGGAGGGTCCGCATGTGGATGCTCCGACCACGCCGCATCCGGATCACGGCGGCGATGCGCCCTCGACGCATTCGGGTGGAGATGCGCCCTCAACGCATTCGGGGGGCGATACTCCATCGAAGCATGGTGGGGATGATGCCCCCTCCGGCCACTCCGGCGGCGACACCACAACGGCTCCGCATCCCGACACCGACACGCCTGGCGGTGCCGGTCACGGCGAAGGCGCCATCGACACTCCGAGCTCGGCTCATGGGAACGACGGGCCGAGCCCCGCTGCCGACGAAGCGGGTTCCGGCGGGCCCGGCGACGGGGCGGGCACCCCCGCGCCGTCGCCACGCGTCTACGAGATGATGGATGGCCACGAACATGCGTCGACGTGGGCCCCGGAGCAACTCGGCTCAAGCCGAGTAACCGACGCCATCCTGGACCAGAACCGCGTCTCGCGGCCGGAGTTCATCGACATCCTCAATAAGCCGCTCAACACTCTGGACGCACGCGACTTCACCGTCCTTCGCGGCGTGCTCGACGATCTTCCCCCATTCACGCCGGATACCGTGTTCCAAAAGGTGATGGATCAGCCGTGGATTGACTCGAGCGGAAGGATTCACCTCGGTGTCGGCGACGACATGGTGATGAACAATACTCTTGACGTCGCGGGTTCTGTCACTGTTGCGGGTGACTCAGCGCACCTAGGCACACCTCAGGCGCTCCACGACGGGCTACGCCTCGACTACCACGAGACGCACTTCACCCCCGGAGACTCGTCGTCGTTCGTCATGCGCTTCCAGGTCGACGACCCAGCCGCGATCACGCCGAGCCTGCACAGCCGGTTCGGAGGCGATGGCAGTCAGGACGCATGGCGCGCGCCATTCACGGGCAACGGCTTCTTGGGCGCAGCCCACGACATCATTCCCGAGTACATCGCGGGCGCGAAGACCACAATCGGCGATGGAACCGAGATGTGGGAGATCCTCCCTGACGGTACTCAGCGGCTGTTTGCGGTGCTGCGGGGCACGGAATGGATCCCGCAGGGATGACCGGCAGTATCGTTCCGAGCAGCGGCTCGTACTACCGCTACCGTGGCGAGGTGTTCCCGGCGGTCGCGGTCGCGAAGGAGTGGGTCGGGCTTCCGCTCGTCGGCGAGGCCAAACGTTTCCCCGACGCGATCGAAGTGCATACCGGCCCCGGCGAGGCGTGGGTGAAGGTTCCGCGTTCGGCGCTCGACGGTGCGTACACGCGTCATGTTCAGGGCCGGTGGAACGGGACCCTCGTCGGTGTAGGGCGGGTCGTCCGAGACGGTCCGAACCGCGGGAGGGTGAGAATCCTCTACGAAGGCACCAATCCTGCCGAGGCGATCGCCGCCGGACTGATGGGCGATCAGTACAACGGCTGGGCGGCCGAGGTCGACCCGGCAGAGATCGAGGTCGTTTCGGACGAGATGGTGCGTCGTCCGGTCATGGGACGATAGAGCATGCCGGGTCTTCAGAAGTTGCTGCATCCGGGGATGTCCGCGCAGGTGTTCGACTGGGGGTACGACCGGGTTGGCGGGTTCGTGATCGACCTTGCCGACGCGAATGCGCTCCCGACTCCGGAAGCGGTGCTTGCCGCCTACCAGCTCGGCGGCGATTGGGGTGAGTGGGTGGACGTCGTCCGCTTCGCGATTCCTGCGTGCGCGCAGGTGACTCGGCCCGCGGTCGTCGAGCGGCCGTGGCCGTCCTATCCCACGGGCTTCCTCGCCCCGGTGGACGGCGCGATTGTTCCGGTCTGGAATTTGTCGCTCACGCGGTACTCGCCGGGTTCGGAGCTGTGGCGGATCCACGCGGACGGCCGTCAGGAGAGGATGCTCTGGTACGCCGGTGCGGCGCGGGGCTGGGTCGGGGCGCGCGGCTGGCGGCCCGCATCCCGATTGGTCGGCCCGCGGGCGACGTGGAACGGCGTGGAGTATGCGGCCGACGTCGCCGGCGACTCGGTGGAGCTGACGACGTTCGAGGAGCAGATCGACTCCGAGTGGGCGCAGCACCGTCCGCAGACCTGGAGCCGCACGATCCCGGTCGCCGAGTGTGAGATTTCCGAGCTGATTTTCAGCGCGACGGTCGACGGCGTCGGAGTCCGCATCCTTGAGGTCAACGAGAGCACCGCGCAGGTGCTCGTCGTCGGTGATGATCCGGCGGAAGCGCGTCGCATCGGGGCCGATCTCATCGACCCGGGCATATTTGTCAACCCTGCTGTTCCCGTGGCGGATCTTGAGGATCGGCAACTGGTCGCCAACGTGCGGCGCGGATGACGCCGGCGCAGTCTTGGCCGAATTCGATCGGCGCATCCGGCTTCGTATCCCCGACAAGTACCTCGACTCTTTCGCACCGCCCGAGAGCTGGCGAGCACGTTCTGGTCGCGGCAAAGATCGACTCGAAATGGATTAGCTTCAAGTGAGGGAGTCGGGCACGGGGATCAGTCCAAGGGTCGTTCGGTCGGGTGCGCAGTACGCTCGCGTCCACGGAGTGTGGTACCCGTCGGCGCACCGATTCCCCGGCGGACAGTACCCGGTCGATCGACCGATCTCGCTCTACTCCTCGATGAGCGGCGACCAGTTCACCGTTTTCGGGGCAGACATCGAGGAGATGCAGGCCGTCGTTTCGCACGCGCGGTACCGAGGTTTTGACGTGACGATCGGTCCCATCTGGGCTGGCGCGAAGCGGCCAAAGTTTGACGAGGTGGGCGGTTTCGTGCGGGGCGCCATCGCGTCAGGGGATGGGGACTACTACGCGACATTGCTCTATTCCGGCCCCGAGGGCCGGGCGGTGCTTGAGATTCCTGGGGCTCAGACCCTCGAGGGTTGGCCGGTTTCATATGAGCAAATCGACCTCACCGCGCCGCTTGTCGACCTGGAAGATTACTTCGAGGAAACGATGACGATGACCCCGTTGGGCGCCTCGTGAGCCTCGAGTTTTTGCACCTCGCTGTCACCTCGGTCGGGTCGCTTTGATCGGCGGCGTCCGCTATTACGCCGTCATCCATGACGGGTTCACCCGGGAGTGGCCGAGCGGGCTGCGTCGGCGCACCGTCATCGACGCGGCGGGCACACTCCGCGACGAGGCTTGGACCTCCAACCTGCGCTGGGAGACAACCACGTGGCCGTGATGCAGTACTTCCAGAAAGTGCGGCTCATCCAGAGCGGGATGCCGACTCTGTCGGGGGTGTTCCGTCGACCAACCCCTGCTGACTACCGCAGTGATGAGCGATACAACTTCTTGAGCCGCTCCTGGCAGCGGACGCTTAACCTCCAACACATCCTGACCGGGCTTCGTGATGGTGAAGTCGTCGAGGTGCCGGAAGAAGACATCCGGGTGTTCTTGGCGTCGAAGCTGCCGCCGGAGTCGGTGGACTCGGTGCTCGCCTCGCCGCCGCATCCGCCGGTCGGAACCGCGGAACTCCGGTCTAGCCGATTCCGACATTGATGCGACTCTTGCACGCATGTCGATGGAGGTAGGGGTGGGCAAAGAAATTCAACACGTGCGCGAGCTGGCTTGCATCGTCTGCCGCGAGGGATGGATGCGTGGTGAGCGCCCCGAACTCCTCTCGCCGCTTGGTGGGCCCAATCTCCTTTACCGGTGCGTGCTTTGCCGCACGTATTGGATCATGACCGAGCGATATGCCGCACCCATTTCGATCGACCAAGCGCGGGACGCGTTCCCCGCCTTGGTGACTGAATGACAGTGTCAGTCCGATCCGCTCTCTTCGAGCAGATGTCGCAGCACTGGATGACTACGTTGGGAAGATGACCGCAGATCGAGATGCAATCGCCGCGGAGGTGGGCAGTCTCGATCTGAAGCAGATGGATGGCGTGCTGCT